>DATBGF010000284.1:0-9499 GCA_036558145.1 Acidimicrobiales bacterium | reverse complement strand
AGCGCCCGAAGGCCCCGGCCGCGCCCGAAGAACAGCAGGACGGCCACGAACCCGCCGGCCAGCCACCACAGCGGCTCGGTCCGGTGCAGGTCGGCGAACGAGTACCGGTAGGCCGCGGGCGCCCCCTCGGTCACGTGGAGGACCACCTTGTCGCCCTCGGCGAGGTCGGGCACGCCGGTCTGGGTGTCCAGCACCCGGAACCGGACGGTGTCGCCCTCGTCGCTGCCGGTCGTGAGCCGGGCCGTGACCACCCGGCACGGTTCCGCGTCCCCGGTGTCGGGGTCGTCGCAGGTGTCGTCCTGCACGCTGCGCACGGTCGCGTCCACGTACGTCCGGGACTGCGTCCCCAGGTCGGGGGCCTCGCCGCGAGGCCAGTAGGCGATCGCGGCCAGCACCGCACCGGCGCCCACGAGCACCACCACGACGGCCAGCCAGCGGGCCCGGCGATGGCTCGCGGCGGTCATCCCCGGGACCCTACGCCGCCCGCACCCGCAGGTGGTGGTCCCTCGCGCACGCTACGCGGGCCTCGGCCGCCGGCGGCGGTCGCCCGGGCCGTGGGGGACGCCGAGGGCGCCGGCGAGGGCGTCGAGCGCGGCTTCGGCCAGCGGGAGGTCCAGGCCGAGGTCCCGGCCCAGGCTGAGGGCGAGGGTCAGGTCGGTCTCGCCCTGGTCGCGGAGGCGGGCCAGCGGTTCGTACCACTCGTCGGCCCGCGACAGCGGCAGGGCCGTGTCCCGGCGCATGACCGAGGCGGGACCGCCGAGCGTGGCGTCCGACTGGCGGACCACCTCGGCCAGCGCGCCCAGGTCGACGCCGGCCGCCTCGGCCAGGCGCTGGGCCTCGCCGGCGGCGGCGTAGACCGCGTACTGCAGCAGCGTGCGGGCCACCCGGGCCCGGGTGCCGGCGCCGGTGGGGCCGACGTGGACGACCAGGCCGGCCCAGCACTCGAACGCCGGCCGGATGCGGGCCACGGCGGGCTCGGGGCCGCCCACCATCACCGCCAGCGTGCCGTCGTGGGCGCCGAGCACGCCGCCCGACACCGGGGCGTCCACCACGGCCACGCCGTAGGGCGCGGCACCGGCCGCCAGCGCGGTGGCGGTGTCGAGGCCGATGGTCGAGTGGATCGCCACGACCGTGCCCGGCTCGGCTGCCGCCACGATGCCGGCGTCGCCGAGCACGACCTCGCGCGCCTCCACGTCGTCGCGCACCATCACCGAGATCAGCGTCGCCTGCTCCGCCACCGCCCGCGGCGACGAGGCGACCAGCGCGCCCGCGGTGCTCAGCGGATCGGTGGCCGCAGCGCGGGCGTCGCACACGACGAGACCGCCGGGCCAGTCCACCAGATGCCCGGCCATCGGGGCGCCCATGTGGCCCAGGCCCACGAAGCCGACAGCCGGCTGGGCCCGGCCCGGCGCAGCAAGGGGATCACCCACCGGAGCGACCACAGGCGAGACACTAGCCAGGCTCACTCGCAACGGGTGAGGACACCGCCACACCTTGTGCCGTAGTCCGGAGGGACCGGACGCAAGCTTGGAGGGCCGATGGACCTGCAACGGAAGCTGATCGCCGAGCTGCTCGGCACGCTCTGGCTCGTGCTCGGGGGGTGCGGCAGCGCGGTCCTGGCGGCCAACTTCATGCCGGACACCAACCTGGGCATCGGGCTCGTCGGGGTCTCGCTCGCCTTCGGCCTCACCGTCCTGACCGGCGCCTACGCCCTGGGCCACATCTCCGGCGGCCACTTCAACCCCGCGGTCACCTTCGGCGTGCTGACCGCCCGGCGCATCGAGGTGCGCGAGGCGTTCGCCTACGTCGGTGCCCAGGTCATCGGGGGCATCCTCGGCATGGCCATCCTCGTGGCCATCGCCACCGGCGTCGACGGCTTCAAGATCGGGACCGGGACGGGCGAGAGCACGCTCGCCGCCAACGGCTGGGCCCAGCTCTCGCCCGGCGGCTACGACTTCGTGGCGGCCCTGGTGGCCGAGGTGGTGCTGACCTTCTTCTTCCTGCTGGTGATCCTGGGCGTGACCGGGCGGGAGGCGCCGATCGGGTTCGCGCCGCTCGCCATCGGGCTGTCACTGACGCTGATCCACCTCATCAGCATCCCGGTGACCAACACCTCGGTGAACCCCGCCCGCTCGACGGCCCCGGCGCTGTTCGTCGGAGGCGAGGCGCTGAAGCAGCTCTGGCTGTTCTTGCTGGCGCCCATCGTCGGGGCGGTGCTGGCCGGGCTGCTCCACCGCTTCGTGATCGAGGAGCGGGCCGAGACGATCGAGGGCCACGGCTAGGAATTCGGCAGCCCCGCCCAGGCGGCGACCCGGGCCCGCAGCACGGGCAGGCTGACCGTGGCCGCGCCCAGCACGACGTCGTGGAAGTCGGCGATGGCGAAGCCGGAGCCCAGCGCGGTCCGGGCCGCGTCGCGCAGCTGCAGGATCTCCCGCTGCCCGACCTTGTAGGACACGGCCTGACCGGGCCAGCCGATGTAGCGGTCCACCTCGACCGTGATCTCCTCCGGGTCGACCGGGGCGTTGGCCACCATGAAGTCGATCGCGTGCTGGCGGGTCCAGCCGAGCGCGTGCAGCCCGGTGTCCACCACCAGCCGGCACGCCCGCCACGAGTCGCCGGCCAGCATGCCCAGCCGGTCGAGGTCGGTCTCGTACAGGCCCATTTCGTCCGCCAGCCGCTCGGTGTACAGCGCCCAGCCCTCGACGAAGGCGTTGTGGCCCCAGGACAGGCGCCGGAAGTTGGGCAGCGACGTCCGCTCGGTGGCGATGGCGAGCTGGAGGTGGTGGCCGGGGATCGCCTCGTGGAAGCAGATCGACGCCGTCTCCGCCCGGCCCCGCCCGCTGGGGTCGCGCAGGTTGACGTGGTATTCGCCCGGCCGGCTGCCGTCCGGCGCGGGCGGCGTGTAGTAGGCCGCGGCGACGTCGGTCTCCAGGTACGCGGGCACCGGCGTGAGCACGCACGGCGCCTCGGGGACGATGCCGAACCATCTGCCCATGGCCGCCGCGGCGGCGTCGAGGCAGGCCCGGTTGTGGGCGAGGATCTCGTCCGCGTCCCGGTAGCGCAGGCTCGCGTCGCCGGTCAGCCGGCCGAAGATCTCCTCCAGGTCGGTGGTGCCCCAGAGCCGGCCGCCGACCTCCCGGTACTCGCCGGCCAGCGACGCCACCTCGTCCAGGCCGAACTGGTGGAGCTCGTCGGCGGTGAGCGGCAGCCCGGTGTGGGTCCGGATCAGCGCGCGGTACAGCTCGTCCCCGCCGGGCAGGTGACCGATGCCGGGCTCGTCGTCGGACCGGGCGACGGGCAGCAGCTCGTCCCGCAGCGCGTCGCAGTAGCGGGCGAAGGCGGGCCGCACGTCGCGGGACACGATCTCCGCCAGCTCGGCCCGCCAGGCGTCGAGCCCGTCCCAGCCCTCGGGGCCGGTCAGGTTGACGAACGGGTCGTCCGCCAGCGGCGACGCCAGGTAGCCCTCGACCTGGTTGAGCGAGCGGACGATGTTGATCCGGGCCGGGGTGCGGCCCGCGGCCAGGCCCTGGCGCCAGCGCTCGGCCGCCTGGTCCAGCATGTCGCCGAAGTGCCGGGCGCGGACGAGGGCCATGGCCGCGTGCTCCGGCTCGGGGGCGTTGAGCTGGCCCGCGCCGATCAGCAGGTCGGCGTGCACGCCCTCCATCTGGTCCCAGGACATCTCGGCCAGGCGCAGGTCGATGCCGCGCAGGGCGTCGTCCAGCTCGTGGATCATGAGGTCGCGGGTCACGGCGTCGGTGTCGTCCAGCCCGCCGTCGAGCGCCGCGGCCCGCGCCCGCAGGTCGGTCCACGTGGCCCGGCGGGCCTGCTCGGTCTCGGCCGACAGGTCGTCCACCCGGTCGTCGTAGCGGTGGTCGCCCATGTAGGTGGCGTACAGCGGGCTGGCCACCAGCTGGGCCTCCCAGTACTCACCGGCCAGGCCGGCGATCGTGTCGTCGCTCATGAGGAGCGCAGCACCTTTCCCGGATGGCGGCCGTCCACGTAGCCGAGGAACGGCGGGTAGACGTTGTAGCCGATCAGCTCCTGGAGCCGTTCGGGCAGCTCGCGGGCGACCTCGGGCGGCACGGCCACCAGCTGGGTCTCCTGGGGCCGCAGCCACGACACCACGTACTCGAGGATCAGCCCGGGCCGGGGCCGGTCGCTGCCGTTGGCGCCACCGCCGTGCCACAGCCCGCCGTGGTAGATCAGCACCGACCCGGCCGGCATCGTGGCCTGCACGACCTCGCTCTCGTCGGGCTCCCGTTCTTCCGGCCAGCGGTGGCTGCCGGGGATGAGCCGGGTGGCCCCGTTGGCCTCCGTGAAGTCGCACAGCGCCCACATGCTGTTCAGCACGACCGGCGGGTGGGGGCGGGGCAGCGGGTAGACGGCCTCGTCCCGGTGCAGCACCTGGGCCGCCTCGCCCGGGCCGATCTGCAGCGCCACCGGGGCCGAGAACTGGTAGTAGGGCCCGAGGGCGTGGTCGAGGGCGCCGAGCAGGAGCGGGTGCACCGCCAGGTCGTCGAAGGCCCGGGTCTTGCCGAACACCGCGTAGATCCGCTGCGTGTGGAAGCCCTCGAACGCGTTGCGCCCCGTGGGTGTGGTCGCGAACAGCCCGTCGAGCACCGCCAGCTTCGCCGTGACGTCCTCTGGCGCCAGCAGGCCCTCGACCAGCGCGTAGCCGTGCTCGTCCAGCGAGGCCGCCACGGCGTCGCCGGTGGCGGTGGGCCCGAGGCGCTCGATCGTCATCCCCGGGGACGGTAGCCGAGGTCCTCCAGGCCCACGGGGGCGTTTGCGTCGCCCGCGGGCGGCCGCGTGAGCTCCTCGGCGACGGCCAGCCCGAACGGCCATGTCCCGGTGCGGGACAGCGATCCGCAGGCGGCGGTGTGCTGGAGCACGATCACGTCGTCGCCGGGATCGCAGGCGCCCAGGCACAGCAGCATGAGGGCGACCGGCGTCGGTCCCAGGGGGACCACGGTGCGGCGGAACCCGCGCGCCGGTCCCGCGAAGCGCAGCTCGGTGGCGACCACCTCGTGCGGCGCGTAGGTGGTCCGCAGCAGCTCGCTCAGCTCCTCGGACGCCCGCGCCAGCGCCTCCCGGCCGGCCTGGGCGACGGCGTCCGGAGGGGCCTCGTCGCCCGCCAGGAACCGGCCGACGTCGTCGACCATCCACCGCCCCGGGCACGACCATGGTTCCCACATCTGTTAACCATCCCTAACATCCTTCGGAATGTCAACACGGATCGGCGGCAGACGGCCGTAGCCTCTGACCCCATGAGCCGCGCGGGGACCGATCCACAACAAGAGAAGCCGCCCCTGGTCCGGCTCTGGCGCTACGCCCGCGGGCACCGGCGCACCGTGGTGGCCGCCATCGGCTTCAGCGTGCTCAACAAGCTGGCCGACGTCATGCCCGAGCTGCTGATCGGCGCCGCGGTCGACGTGGTGGTGCGGGGCACCGACTCGGTCGTGGCCACGGTGTTCGGGGTCGAGGACCGCTTCACCCAGCTGCTCGTGCTGGCGGTCATCAACGTCGTCGTGTGGCTGGTCGAGTCGGGCAGCGAGTACGTGTCGAACCTGCTGTGGCGCAACCTGGCCCAGACGATCGAGCACGAGGCCCGCATGGACGCGTACCGCCACGTGCAGCGCCTGGAGCTGGCCTGGTTCGAGGACCAGTCCACCGGCGGGCTGCTCGCCATCCTCAACGACGACGTCAACCAGCTCGAGCGCTTCCTCGACATGGGCGCCCAGGAGCTCATCCGCACGCTGGTGAACATCATCTTCGTGGGCGTCGTGTTCTTCGTCGCCTCGCCGGTCCTCGGAGTGGTGGCGTTCCTGCCGATCCCGCTCATCGTGTGGGCCTCGGTCCGCTACCAGCGGCGGCTGGAGCCCCGCTACACCGAGGTGCGGGAGGCGGCCGGCGACCTGAGCGCGCTGCTGGCCAACAACGTGTCGGGCATCGCCACGATCCGCTCGTTCACGGCCGAGGACCGCGAGACGGGCCGGGTGGAGACGGGCAGCCAGACCTACCGGGAGGCCAACGGGCGGGCCATCAAGCTCTCGTCCGCCTTCATCCCGCTGATCCGCATGGCGATCCTGGCCGCGTTCACGATCACCCTGGTGGTCGGCGGGCAGGCCGCGATCAACGGCAGCCTCGACGTCGGCCTGTTCTCGGTGCTGGTGTACATGACCCAGCGCCTGCTGTGGCCGCTGACCCGGCTGGGCGAGACGTTCGACCTCTACCAGCGGGCCATGGCGTCGACCCGGCGGATCCTCGACCTGCTGGCGGTCGAGCCGACGATCGTGGACGGGCCCGGCGTGCTGCCCTCCCCGGTCAGCGGCGAGGTGTGCTTCGACCGCGTGTCCTTCGCCTACGGGCCGCCCGAGGACCGCGGCCCGGCGGTGCTCGACCAGTTCTCGCTGGAGGTGCCGGCGGGCGAGACCCACGCCATCGTGGGCGCCACCGGGGCGGGCAAGTCCACGGTGGTCAAGCTGCTGCTGCGGCTCTACGACGCCACGTCCGGCCGCATCACGATGGACGGGGTCGGCGTCGACGAGGTTCCCCTGGCCGAGCTGCGCCGGGCGGTGGGCTACGTCGGCCAGGACGTGTTCCTGTTCCAGGGCACGGTGCGGGAGAACCTGGCCTACGGCCGCCCCCACGCCACCCAGGAGGAGCTGGAGCGGGCCGCCCGCCTGGCCGAGGCGCACGAGTTCATCAGCGAGCTGCCCCGCGGCTACGACACGGTGGTGGGCGAGCGGGGCCAGAAGCTGTCCGGTGGCCAGCGCCAGCGCCTGTCGATCGCCCGGGCCATCCTCAAGGACCCGCCCCTCCTGGTGCTGGACGAGGCCACGTCGTCGGTCGACAACGAGACCGAGGCCGCCATCCAGCGCTCCCTGGAGCTGGTCGGCCGCGACCGCACGGTGGTGGTCATCGCCCACCGCCTCTCGACGGTCCGCCACGCCGACCACATCCACGTCCTGGAGAAGGGCCGGGTGGTGGAGTCCGGCACCCACGACGCCCTCCTCGCCGAGCGCGGCCTCTACGCCGCCCTCTGGCGCATCCAGACCGGCGAGGTCCACGCCCTGCGCGCCGCGGAACCGGCCACCGCGGAGACCGCTTAGGCGGGCTGCAGAGGCGTCAGGTGCGACCTCAGGTCGCGGGGGGCGCCCACGCCGGCGCTGCCGACGTCGGCCGTCTGGAACGCATCCCGCACCGCGGCGAGGCCCTGGGTGAGCGCCTCCCAACCGACGGGATCAGGCATGGTCAGGACCACCCTGATCTCGACGTCGTCGCCAACCCGGGCGGTTCCGACCGAAGGGGCGAGCTCCTGCTCGTCGAGCTCGTCGACGACACTCTCGATCAGATCAGTGATCTCGTCGTCGGTCAGCCGCCGATCGCACGCGAGCGTGGCGATGACCTCGACCACCCACCCGTGAGCTGCGACCAGTCGCACAGCTGCATCACGGGTCACCAGTCAGACGTTAACATCCCCAGGACCATGGTTGCGCCATAAAAGTGACTGAAAGGGTCGCTTAGACGGGCTCGGGCTCGGCGGGGAAGTCGCCGGCGGCGATGCGGGTCTTGCGGAGCAGGGCCGTGATCTGGTCGAGCTCGTCGGGAGTGAGGCCGTCGAGGCCGAAGCCGGTGGCGCTCACGGCCTCGGTGGCCTTGGCCACAACGCGGCGGCCCTCGCCGGTGATCTCGGCCAGGATCGTGCGGCGGTCGGTGGGGTGGGCGTTGCGGCCCACCAGGCCCTGCTTCTCCAGGCGGTCGATGATGTTGGTGACGCTGGTGGGGTGCAGCATCAGCCGGTCGCCCATCTTGCCCATGGGCAGGGCGCCGTGGCGGCTGAAGGCCAGCAGGACGAGCGCCTCGTAGCGGGCGAAGGTCAGGTCGAGCGGGCGCAGCGCCTCGTCCACTGCGGCCAGGATGATCTGCTGCGCCCGCATGATCGACGTCGTCGCCGACATGGCGGCCGGGGATCCCCACTCGCGCGCCTCCCACTGGCGTCGGGCTTCGGCGATGGCGTCGAATCCCAGGGGGCGGGGCTTGGACATCGGCCGCATCCTATGTCGGATGTCCAGCGGTCGGACCACCATTGGTCGGAGAGTCAGTTATCGGTGGACAGAAACTTGGACATCCAAGTATTGTCTGGCGCGTGGCTGGCCATGGGGGTACACGCGCGCCCGATCCGACATCCGCGCCGGAGGTGCACCGTCCGGTGCACCCGGTGCGCCTCGTCACCGCGGCCAGCCTGTTCGACGGGCACGATGCCGCCATCAACGTCATGCGGCGCATCCTGCAGTCCCAGGGCGCCGAGGTCGTCCACCTGGGCCACAACCGCTCGGTGGACGAGGTGGTCCGGGCCGCGGTGCAGGAGGACGTGCAGGGCGTGGCCGTCTCCTCCTACCAGGGTGGCCACCTCGAGTACTTCCGCTACCTGGTGGACCGGCTGCGGGCCGAGGGCCGCCCGGACATCAAGGTGTTCGGCGGGGGCGGCGGCGTCATCGTCGAGGACGAGATCACCGCGCTGCACGAATACGGCGTGGCCCGCATCTTCTCCCCGGCCGACGGGCAGCGCATGGGCCTCGCGCCCATGGTCAACACCATCATCTCCGCCTGCGACGTCGACCTCGCCGTCGACGTCCCGACATCGGCCGACGACGTGCTGGCCGGCGACCCGCGGGCGCTGGCCCGGGTGCTCACCGGCATCCAGGGCGGCACGCTCGGCCGCGGGCTCCTCGACGATCTGCGGCGAGCGGCCCGGAGTCGCCTCGTGCCCGTGCTCGGCATCACGGGTACGGGCGGCTCCGGCAAGTCCTCGCTGACCGACGAGCTGGTCCGGCGGCTGCGCCTCGACTTCGACGACAAGCTCCGGGTGGCGGTCGTGGCCGTGGATCCCACCCGGCGCAGGGCCGGCGGTGCCCTGCTCGGCGACCGCATCCGCATGAACGCCGTCGACCAGAACGTGTTCTTCCGCTCGCTGGCGACCCGGGGCGCGACCGAGGTTCCCGAGCACCTCGACGACGTCGTGGCCGCGTGCCGCGCCGCGGGCCACGACGTCGTCATCGTCGAGACGCCCGGCATCGGCCAGGGCGACGCCGGGATCGTGGACCTGGTGGACGTGTCCCTCTACGTCATGACCCCCGAGTTCGGGGCGGCCAGCCAGCTCGAGAAGATCGACATGCTCGACTTCGCCGACGCGGTCGCCATCAACAAGTTCGAGCGCCGGGGCGCCGAGGACGCGCTGCGGGACGTGCGCCGCCAGCTCCAGCGCAACCGCGAGAGCTTCGGCCGGTCGCTGGAGGACCTGCCGGCGTTCGGCACCATCGCCGCCCGCTTCAACGACGACGGCGTCACCGCGCTGTACCAGCACCTGCGCGGCCTGCTGGCCGAGGACGGGCTGCCGGTCGCCGAGGGCACGCTGGCTCCGGTCCAGGGCAAGGTGTCCGGCAAGGCGGCGACCGTGGTGCCGCCCGGGCGGGTGCGCTACCTGTCCGACATCGCC
>DATBGF010000283.1:0-3417 GCA_036558145.1 Acidimicrobiales bacterium | reverse complement strand
CGGCCCGGGCGCGTGGGAGGCTGCGCGCATGCTCGAAGCCGTCAGCCTCGACGTCGGCGGGGTGCTCACGGTGCCCGACCACGGCCTCCTGGCCCACTTCCTGGGCACTGCGGGCATCGCCTTCGACCGGGCCGCGTTCGGCGACGGCCACTACCGGGCCATGGCCGAGGTCGACCGCGCCCGGTCGATGCCCGAGGTGTTCGTCGACTACCACCACGGCTTCGTCCACGCGATCGGCGTGCCCGCCGGCCAGGTCGAGGACGCCTGCGCAGTGCTGGAGCGGGTGCTGGTCCCGACGATCTGGTGCCAGCCGCTGCCGGGGGCGCGCCAGGCCGCCCACCGGCTGCGGGCCGCGGGCATCCGGCTGGCCGTGACCAGCAACTCGAACGGGACCGTGGCCGACCTGCTGGCCCGCCACGAGGTGGTCCAGGTGGGCCCGGGGCCGGGCGTCGAGGTCGAGCACATCTCGGACTCGGGCGTGGTCGGCGTGGCCAAGCCCGACCCCCGCCTGTTCCACGCCACCGCCGAGGGCCTGGGGCTGCCGCTGGAGCGGATCTGCCACATCGGCGACAGCGGCCTGTTCGACGCCGACGGCGCGGCGGCGGCCGGCATGCCCGCGGTGCACGTCGACCCGCTGGGCCTGTGTCCCGACGCGAGCCACGACCACGTGGCTTCGCTGGGTGAGTTCGCTGACAGGACGCTAACTTCCCGGCCATGACGAGCGTGGATCGGGCGGTCGACATCGACAGGGTGCTCCCGGCGCTGGACGAGGAGTTCGACTCGATCCTCGACCTGGCGGCGAGCCTGCAGCCGGACGACTGGGAGCGGCCGACGGCCTGCCCGGGCTGGTCGGTGAAGGACAACCTGGCCCACGTCATCGGGACCGAGGCCATGCTCGCGGGCCGGGCGACGCCCGCCGTCGAGCTGGGCGACGTGTCCCACCTGCGCAACGACATCGGCCGCTTCAACGAGCAGTGGGTCGAGAGCTACCGGCCGGGCCCGCCCTCGGCGGTGCTCGACGACCTGCGCGGGATCATCGCCGAGCGGCGGGCAGCGCTGGCCGCCATGGACCGCGACGAGTTCGACCGGGAGGCGATGACGCCGGCGGGGCCCGACAGCTACGGGCGCTTCATGCGCATCCGGATCATGGACATGTGGATGCACGAGCAGGACATCCGGGAGGCGCTCGGCCGCCCGGGCCACGTGTCCGGCCGGGCGCCCGAGCAGAGCCTGGCCGAGGTGTCCGCCGCGCTCGGCTACGTGGTCGGCAAGCGGGTGGCCCCACCCTCGGGGACGACGGTGCGCTTCGAGCTGAGCGGCGACCCGGCGGGCAGCATCGACATCGAGGTGACCGACCGGGCGCGGGTCGTCGAAGGTCTCACGGGCGACCCGACGGTGAACATCGCGTTGCCCGGAGACCGGTTCATGCGCATCGCCGGCGGTCGCCTGAGCGACTCCGACGATCCACAGATGGGCGTGGTGTACACCGGAGACGCCACTCTGGGTGGTGAAATCATCACGAACTTGCCCTTCATGATCTGAATGGGGCTTCCATTGACTGAACGATGTGACATGTGGCGGTCGCTGACCAGCCCGTAAGCTGCCCGGCGCGTGGGATTCACCGACCGCTTCCGTGAGGCTGCCGAGGCAGCCCGGGCCAAGCTGGCCGAGCACGGCGTCCTCAACGACGCCGATGCGATCCACGGCGTCCAGGCGGTCGATCCCCACAGCCAGGACATCAGCATCGCCAACCGGGCGATGTCGCTGGGCGCGCCCGACCCGTACTCGCTCATCACCCACGACGAGGTGGTGGCGCTGACCGGGATCCCGGTCGGCGGCCCGTCGCTCACCTACGCCGACGACGACCTGGGCGTCCGCTTCGACGCCGAGGACGGCCACCGCCGGGCGTGGTCGTTCGGCGTGCACGCCGGCCACGCGGTCAACGACGACACGTTGTTCGACCCGGTCAGCTGGTTCGAGTGGATGGTCGCCCTGCTGGACGAGCCCGAGGCCGTGCCCGACCTGGGCGACGCCGCCGTCTACGAGGACGGGCTGCTGTACGTCCGGGGCCAGGGCCAGGCGTTCTACGTGCTCGTCGACGCGCCCAAGGGCTCGCCGGCCAAGCCCTGGGCGACGGTCATCGCCCGGCGGGTGCTCGAGCGGTTCTCGGTCGGAGAGGCGGGCTAGCCCTGGCCGCCCCGCCGGAGACGAGCGGGGGGCTGTCGCTGTCGTCGGCGCAGGGCCGCTGGGTGCTGGCGGCCACGGTCGGGGGGTCGAGCATCGCGTTCCTCGACTCGACCGTCGTCAACGTGGCGCTGCCCCACATCGGCGCCGACCTCGACGCGGCGATGGGCGGCCTGCAGTGGGTGCTGACCGGCTACCTGCTCGCGGTCTCGTCGCTGATCCTGCTGGGCGGCTCGCTGGGCGACCGCTTCGGGCGCAAGCTGGTGTTCCAGGTGGGCGTCGTGGTGTTCGCGCTGGCGTCGCTGCTGTGCGCGGTCGCCCCCACGATCGAGCTCCTGGTGGCCGGGCGCGTGGTCCAGGGCGTGGGCGGCGCGCTGCTCACCCCGGGCAGCCTGGCCATCCTCGAAGCCAGCTTCCGGCGGGAGGATCGGGCCCGGGCCATCGGGGCCTGGTCCGGCCTGTCCGGCGTGGCGTCGGCCATCGGGCCGTTCCTCGGCGGCTGGCTGGTGGACGCGGCCTCGTGGCGCTGGATCTTCCTCATCAACCTGCCGCTGTCCCTGTTCGTGGTGCTGGTGGCGGCCCGCCACGTGCCCGAGTCGCTCGACCCGCGTGCGGCCCGCCACGTCGACGTGGTGGGCGCCGTCCTGGTGGCGCTGGGCCTCGGCGGTCTGAGCTGGGGGCTGATCTCGGCCGACGGCGGCTGGGGCTCGCCCTCGGTGTGGGGGCCGCTGCTGCTCGGCGTGGCCGCCCTGGTGGCTTTCGTGGTCGACATGCGGCGCAGCCCGGACCCGATGGTGCCCCCGGCGATCTTCGCCAGCGCCCAGTTCCGGGCGGCCAACCTGGTGACCGCGGCGGTCTACGCCGCCCTCGGCGGCACGTTCTTCCTGCTCGTGGTCCAGCTCCAGACCGTGCTCGGGTACTCCGCCATCGAGGCCGGGGCGGCCACGCTGCCGATCACGCTGCTGATGCTGGCGCTGTCGGCCCGGTCCGGGGCGCTGGCCGCCCGCATCGGGCCGCGGCTGCAGATGACGGCGGGTCCGCTGCTCGTGGGGCTGGGCACGCTGCTGATGACCGGGATCGGCGCGGGCGACAGCTACGTCACCGCCGTGCTCCCGGCGGTGCTGGTCATGGGAGCGGGCCTGGCCACCGTGGTGGCACCGCTCACGGCCACCGCGCTGTCGTCCGTGGAGGACCGGCACGCCGGGGTGGCCTCGGGCGTCAACACCACCGTCG
>DATBGF010000282.1:0-3464 GCA_036558145.1 Acidimicrobiales bacterium | reverse complement strand
CGTCGGTGGTGAAGCTGGCCGACCGGGAGATGATCACGACCCCGAGGGCCAGCATGCCCACGAACAGGAGGCCGATGCCGGTGTCCTCCCGGACCCGGGTGCGGCGGGTCACCACCGTCACCGCGCCGCTCATGGCCAGGGCGGCGACGAAGGCTCCGACGATGGGGCTGAACCCCCACAGCAGCGCCAGCGCCAGGCCCGGGACCACGCCGTGGGCCAGGGCGTCGCCCAGGAACGTGAGCCCCCGCAGCACGACCCAGGTGCCGACGACCGCGCAGGCGGCGCTGGCCAGGAGCCCGGCCAGCAAGGCCCGCTGCATGAGCTCGGGGCTGAACGCATCGCTGAACCAGCTGATCATCCGAGGGCCTCCGCGATCCGCTGCGCGTTGGTGCGCATCATGTCCTCGTAGGTGCCGCCGTCCGAGCCGGGCTTGCCCAGCGACTCGCTGTACAGCTCGACGACCCGCACGCCGCCCGCTTCGTCCGCCAGGGCGTCGGCCAGGTCCTCGGGCGAGGACGTGTCGGCGAAGATCGCCGGGACCCCCGCGGCCTCGACCTGGGACGCGAGCCGGTCCAGGTCACCGGCGGACGGCTGGGCCTGGGTCGTGATCGACGGGATCACCGCCCCGATCACCGTGAAGCCGTAGCGGTCGGCGAAGTAGCCGAAGACGTCGTGGTTGGTGACCAGCTTGCGGCGCTCGGGCGGGACCGGGGCGAGCGTGGCCTCGACCTCGGCGTCGAGGGCGTCGAGATCGGCGATGTAGGCCGCGGCCTGGCGGCGGAACGCCGCGGTGTCGAGCGCGGGCACGTGCTCGGGGAGGAAGTCCGCCAGCGCCCGGGCCGCCACGGCCATGCGGGCGGGATCGCTGAAGAAGTGGGGATCGTCGCCCAGCCGGTCCACCGTGTCGAGGGCGGTGAACACGGTGACCCCGTCGTGGCGGGCCGCGGCCACCGTGTCGTCCAGGCCCGCCTCGAAGCCGCCGCCGTTCGTGACGATCACGTCGGCCTCGTGCAGGGCGGCGGCCTGGCGGGCGGAGGCGGCGAACTCGTGGGGGTCGGCGTTGGGCGGCATCAGGACCTCGACGTCGGCCTGGTCGCCCACCAGGTTCGTGACCACGTCGCCGAGGATGGACGTGGTCACCACGATCGAGGGCCCGTTCCCGGCGGCCGAGCCCGCGCCGCCACAGGCGCCGGCGGCCAGCATGGCCACCAACGCCACTGCGGGGAGCAGGAGGTGGCGCCGCATCGAGAACCTCATAACATGGGAGCGAGAATCACTCTTGGAACGGGCATGCACAGTAGCGAGACTCATTCTCAGTCCGCAACCTCCGGGCAGGCGGCAGCGGCCGCGACGGCCGACGGCCTGACGCTGGCCTACGGCGAGCGGGCCGCGCTGGTCGGCGCCTCGTTCGCGCTGCCGGCGGGCGCGTCCGTGGCCCTGATCGGGCCCAACGGCTCGGGCAAGTCGACGCTGCTGCGGGCGCTGGCCGGCCTCGTCCCACCCCGGTCCGGGAGCCTGGACGTGTCCGCCTCGGCCCGCCGGGGAGCCGTCGCCCTGGTGCTGCAGACCACCGACGTCGACCGCACGCTGCCGATCACCGTGCGGGAGACCGTGACCATGGCCCGCTACGCCACCCGCGGCGCCTTCGGGCGGCTGCGGGCGGCCGACCACGCCGCGGTGCGCGAGGCGCTGGACCGCCTCCAGGTGGCGGACCTGGCCGGCCGCCAGCTCCACGAGCTGTCCGGCGGGCAGCGCCAGCGGGTGCTGGTGGCCCAGGGCCTGGCCCAGCAGGCGGAGCTGCTGCTGCTGGACGAGCCCGTGACGGGGCTGGACGTGGTGTCCCGCGAGCTGATCCTCGAGGCGGTGGCGGCCGAGACCGCGGCCGGGCACACCGTCGTGGTCTCGACCCACGACCTGGACGACGCCCGCCGCGCCGACCTGGTCCTGCTCCTGGCCAACCGGGTCGTGGCCTGCGGGCCGCCCGACGAGGTGCTGGTCGAGGACCTCCTCAGCGCGGCCTACGGCGGGCGGGTGCTGCGGCTGCCGACCGGCCTGGTGGTCGTGGACGACCCCCACCACACCAACCACACCCACACGCCGGTCGTGGGCTGATGGCGGCGGGAGACCTGCACGAGGTGGCGGCGCTGCGGCTCACCGGCGCGGGCCAGCGCTACACCCGGGCCCGCCGGGCGCTCGTCGACGTGCTCGCCGAGGCCGACGCCCCGCTGGCACTGCCCCAGCTGCTGGAGCGCGACCGGTCGCTCGCGCAGTCGTCCGCCTACCGGAACCTGGTGGTGCTGGAGCGGGCCGAGGTGGTCCATCGCATCGTGACGGCGGACGAGTTCTCCCGCTACGAGCTGGCCGAGGACCTCACCGGCCATCACCACCACCTGATCTGCTCGGAGTGCGGCGACGTGCGCGACTTCACGGTCCCCGCCACGCTGGAATCGGCGTTGGTGCGGGCGCTGGCCCGGGTGGCCTCCGACCACGCCTTCGCGGCCGAGCACCACCGGCTCGACCTGGTCGGACGCTGCCCGTCCTGCCGGTGAACGGGATGTGAACACACCCTCTTGAACCGCGGGCGGGGTAGGGGTATCCAAGGGCACCGCCTCGCCCGGGGGGATCGACATGACCACGTTGTCGTCGCAGACCGTGCGGCTCGGCGCCTCGCCTGCGACCAAGGCGGAGGCCATCGGCCTCGCCGCCGGCCTGCTGGCCGCCGCCGGTCACATCGACCCCGCCTACCGCGAGTCGATGTGGGCCCGCGAGAAGGTCGCCAACACCTATCTGGGCGAGGGCATCGCCATCCCCCACGGGATGCTCAAGGACCGCGAGCTCATCAAGAGCACCGGCCTGTCCGTGGTGCAGGTCCCCGGCGGGGTGGAGTGGAACCCGGGGGAGCAGGTCCGGCTGGTGGTGGGCATCGCCGCCGCCTCCGACGAGCACCTGCAGATCCTCGCCAACCTGACCCGGGTGCTGGGCGACGAGAAGCTGATCGAGGAGCTGGTCACCACCGACGATCCCGAGGTGATCGTGAGCCGGCTGACCGGCGCGCCCGCGCCCGCGGCCCCGGCCCCGGCCGGGGAGGCGCCCGACCTGGCGGGCTACGCCCGGGCCGAGGTGGTCGTCCCTCTGGAGCACGGCCTGCACGCCCGTCCCGCCACCGAGCTCGTGAACCTGGCCTCGGGCTTCGCCTCCGACGTCCGGGTGCAGCACGGCGACCGGGTCGCCAACGGCAAGAGCCTGGCCTCCCTGCTCTCGATCGGCGCGGGGGCGAACGCCCGCGTCACCCTGCTGGCCCGGGGCGACGACCAGGACGCCGCCCTGGCCGCCCTGACGGCGGCGGTCGAGAGCGGGCTCGGCGAGGGACCGGACGCGGCCGGACCGGCGCCCGAGGGCACGATTTCCCGGGAACCGGCGGTCGCGTTCCGCCCGGCCGGGGACGCCACCGCGGTCCCCGGCGT
>DATBGF010000281.1:0-3583 GCA_036558145.1 Acidimicrobiales bacterium | reverse complement strand
CCGGCCCGGCGCTTGCGCTCCGTCAGGGTCAGCAGGTCGCCGTCGGCCTGCGCGTGCTTGAGCATGGAGAAGCCGTACCCCGCGTCGGGGATGGCGACATCCTCGGGGTCGTCGCCCACGACCTGCACGCACACGATCGAGTCCGGGCCGCCCTTGTGGAGCTGGCCCGTCGAGTGCAGGAAGCGGGGACCGAGCCCGACGGTGGTGGCCACGTGCAGCCGGTCCCGCAGCGCGACGCGGGCCCGCTCGATGGCGGGCACCACCGGGCTGCCGGGATCGACGAAGGCCTGGATCGCCACGTAGTCGCCGGGCCGCACGGCCCCGGTCAGCTCGTCGAGGGACGTGACCTCGACGTCGGGGGTGTCGCCGGCCAGGAGGCCCCGGGTCGCGGCCTTGGCCGACTCCACGTCGGGCTGGTCGAAGGGCTGGATGCCGAGCAGCGCCCCGGCCAGGGCCGTGGCCATCTCCCAGAGCAGCACCTGCCCGCCCACGTCGGTGAAGTCCTCCACGCCCCCCACGACGGCCACCGGGTGGCCGGCGTCCGCCAGCGCGGCCAGCGCCGCGGCCTCGGTGTCGCCGCCCAGGGCCACGAACAGCCGGTCCTCGCCGTAGACCTCGGGCGGGCCCAGCGGCTCGCCCACCACGGGGACGATGCCGGTGCCATCCTTGCCGGTCGACTCGGCCAGCAGCTGCTCCAGCCACAGGCCGAACGTGGCCACGTGGTCCGGGACGACCAGCGTGAGCTTGTCCCGCCCCTGGCGCACGCCCGCGGCCAGCGTCGCCCCCAGCCGGGCGGCCGGGTTGCCGGCGGCCGCGGCCCGGAGCCGGTCGGCCATGGCCGCCGCCGAGGCCAGCAGGGCGGCGGCGTCGGCGCCGGCCAGCAGCGCGGGCACCAGCCCGAACAGTGACAGCGCCGAGTAGCGGCCGCCCATGTCGGGCGGGTTCTCGAACGTCGCGGCGAAGCCCCGCTCGGCGGCCAGGTCCGCCAGCCCGCTGCCGGGATCGGTGATCACCGCGAAGCGGGCCGGATCGGGATGGCGCTCCCACGCCCAGGCCAGGTGGCTGCGGGTCTCGACGGTCGAGCCCGACTTGGACGCGGCCACCACCAGCGTGCGCTCGGGCGCCAGCTCCGCACCGGCCCGCGCGATCGCCGCGGGATCGGTGGTGTCGAGCACGACCAGCCGGGGCGAGCCCGGGGCCGTGGGGGCGTGGCGGGCCACCACCTCGGGGAACAGGCTCGACCCGCCCATGCCGGCCAGCAGCACGTGGTCGACGGGCGCGGCCAGCGCCGCGGCCTGCGCCGCCAGGTCGTCGACCCGGGCGCCCATGTCCGCCACCACCGGCAGCCAGCCGAGGCGGTCGGAGATCTCGGTGGGGTCGTCGCGCCAGAGGGTGTGGTCGCCGGCCCAGGTCCGGGCCACCGCGTCCCGGTCGGCCAGCTCGTCCAGAGCGGCCGCCGCGGGCTCGGCCAGCGATCCGAGGCGGTCGGGGGTGTCGTCGAGGATCACGTCATCCCTTGCTATCAGCGATGGGCGCAGACCGCACCGCGCGGGCGGCGTCGACCGCGGCCGCGGCCACCTCGGCGAGCACCTCGTCGGTGTGCGCCAGGCCGGGGAACAGCACCTCGTAGGCCCCGGGGGCCAGCGCCACGCCCCGCTCCAGCAGCCCGTGGAACAGCCGGGCGTAGCCGGCCTCGTCGGTGAGGCGGGCGCCGTCGTAGTCCGCCGGCAGGCGCTCGCCCAGGTACAGCCCGACCAGGCTCGACGCCACCGGGACGTGCGCGGCGATGCCGGCGCCGTCCAGCGCGGCCCGCAGGCGCCCGGCCAGCGCCTCCGCCTGGGCGGCCAGCCGGTCGTAGGCCGGGGCGTCGAGCAGGTCGAGCACGGCCAGGCCGGCCGCGGTGGCCAGCGGGTTCCCCGACAGCGTGCCTGCCTGGTACACGGGCCCGAGCGGCGCCACCACCTCCATGACGTCGGCCCGGCCGCCGTAGGCGCCGATGGGCAGGCCGCCGCCGATGACCTTGCCCATCGTCGTGAGGTCGGGGGCGATGCCGTACAGCTCCTGGGCGCCGCCGCGGGCCACCCGGAAGCCCGTGATGACCTCGTCGAAGATCAGCAGGGCGCCCACCCGGTCGCACTCGGCCCGCAACCCGGCCAGGAACCCGGGATCCGGGGGGATCAGGCCCATGTTGGCGGCGATCGGCTCGACGATGACGCACGCGGTGTGCTCGTCGAGGGTGGGCACCTGGTTGTAGGGGACGATGACGGTGTCGGCCACCGCGTTGGGGGTCACGCCCGCCGATCCGGGCAGGCCGAGCATGGCCACGCCGCTGCCCGACTCGGCCAGCAGCAGGTCGCCGTGGCCGTGATAGTTCCCGGCGAACTTCACCACCAGGGGCCGGTCGGTGAAGCCGCGGGCCACCCGGATGGCCGACATCGTGGCCTCGGTGCCGCTCGACACGAGCCGCACCATCTGGCACGACGGGACCCGGGCGCAGATCTCCTCGGCCAGCGCGACCTCGCGGGCGGTCGGGGCGCCGTAGCTGGTGCCGTCCGCGGCCGCCCGCTGCACCGCCTCGACGATGGCGGGATGGGCGTGCCCGGCGATGATCGCCCCGTAGGACTGGACCAGGTCGACGTAGCGCCGGCCCTCGACGTCCCACACGTAGGCGCCCTCGGCCCGCTCCACGAAGTACGGCGTGCCGCCCACGGCCCGGAACGCCCGCACCGGGCTGTTGACGCCGCCGGGGATGACCCGCTCGGCGCGGGCGAACAGGTCCTTGTTGCTCGGCACCGGGGCGCCGGGCGGGGGGTTGCTGGCCACCGGTCGAGCCTACGAGGTGTAGCGCGGCAGATGCGGAGCCGAGTGGTCCGCGAAAGCTCTATGGTTACGCGCGTGGGGGTGCTCGGGGGTCGCCTCGCGAGGCGCGTGGCGTCCGCGTTGGTCGTATGGGGCCTGGTGGCCGTGCTGGTCGCGTGCTCCGGCTCGGGCGCGGACGAGCCCGCGGCCAACGGCACGGTGAGCGTGCTCACCTACAACGTGGCGGGCGTGCCCCAGCAGGTGTCCCAGACCAACCCGCAGGCCAACATCCCGCTCATGAGCCCGCTGCTCAACGCCTATGACGTGGTGCTCACCCAGGAGGACTACGACTGGTGGCGGGACCTGGCCAACCTCACCGACTTCGTCCACTACCACGAGCGGCTGCGGGCCCAGGCGACGCACCCCTACCGCTCCCCCGCCCATCCCGGGCTCGAGGGCGTCGGCCTCGACCTCACCGAGCGCCCGGGCGTGCAGCTGGGCGACGGCCTGGGTGTGCTGTCACGCTTCCCGCTCCACGGCAACGACCGCGTCCCGTGGCAAGGCTGCTTCGGCGGCTGGAACGCCCTGGACCGCGGCGGCGGCGACTGCCTCGCGGTCAAGGGCTTCCTGCACAGCACGCTGATCCTGGCCGACGGCGTCGAGGTCGACCTCTACGACATCCACGCCGAGTCGGGCGGCAGCGCCACCGACCAGCTGCTGCAGACCGAGGACTTCGACCAGCTGGCCGCCTACATCGAGGAGCACAGCGCCGGTCGGGCCGTGC
>DATBGF010000280.1:0-9527 GCA_036558145.1 Acidimicrobiales bacterium | reverse complement strand
GGTGGCCGACGCCGACATCGTCATCTGCGCCTCCGACGCCCAGTTCTTCGACCCGCACACGTCCATCGGCCAGGCGGTGTCGGTGGAGGCCATCGGGCTCATGCGCAAGATGCCGGTCGAGGCGGTGATGCGCATGGCGCTGGTCGGCCGGTACGAGCGCATGCCCGCCTCCCGGGCCTACGAGCTGGGGATGGTCAGCGAGGTGGTCGATCCGCCCGAGCGCCTGCGGGAGCGGGCCCAGGAGCTGGGCGAGATGATCGCCCGCAACAGCCCCGCGGCCATGGCCGCCACCAAGCGGGCGCTGTGGGGCGCGCTGGAGCTGGGGCTGACCGACGCCTGCAAGGCGGGCGCGGCCGAGCTGGTCTCGCTGTGGGGCCATCCCGACCAGGCCGAGGGCCCGGCCGCCTTCGCCGAGAAGCGGGAGCCGCGGTGGCAGGTGTGAGCCTGGTCGACCTGCTACCGCGGGGCGGCGACGACCTGGCCGTCCACTGCGGCGGCGTCGACCACTCGTGGTCGGCGCTGCGGGACCGGTCCGACGCCATCGCCTGCACCCTGGCCGACGCCGGGGTGGGCCCGGGCGCGGTGGTCGGGGTGCTGCTGCCGGACGGCGCAGACCTGGTCGCCGCCCTGTTCGCGGTGTGGCGGGCCGGCGGCGTCTACGTCCCGCTGAACCCCCGCCTGACGGCCACCGAGCTGGACCGCGTCCTGGCCTCGATCGACCCCGCGGTCGTCGTCACCACCGCGGCCGCCGAGTCCCGCTTTGCCGGCCGCACGCTGGTGTCGCTCGCCGGCCCCCGGGTCCTGACCCGGCCCGGCCTGTCCGGCACCGGCCGCCGCGACCCGTCGGTGGCCATCCTGTCGTTCACCTCGGGCACGACGGGCGCACCCGTCGCCGTGCCGCTGACGCACGAGCGGGTCCTCGCCCTGCTGGACAAGGTCATCGGCACCCTGCGCACCGGCCCGTCCTCCTCGTCGGGCCGTGCCCCGATGCCCAACCTGATCCCGGTCCCGCTCTCGGTGTGGGCCGGCATCTACCAGGTGCTGTTCGCCTTCCGGGTGGGCGCCCCGGTCGTGCTGATGGACGGCTTCGAAACCGGCCGCTTCGCCGCGCTGGTCCGGCGGTTCGCCATCCGCTCCACGGTCCTCCCGCCGGCCGCCATGGTCATGCTGGCCGACGACCCCGGGATCGACGACCTCGCCCCGCTGCGCTACGTCCGCAGCATCGCCTCCCCGCTCTCGCCGCTCCAGGCCCGCCGCTTCCGCGATCGCTTCGGCATCCGGGTGCTCAACGGCTACGGCCAGACCGAGCTGGGCGGCGAGGTGGTGGGCTGGAGCGCGGCCGACGCCCGCGAGCTAGGCGACGCCAAACTGGGCTCGGTGGGACGCCCCCACGCCGGCGTCGAGGTCCGCACCGACGACATGGGCGAGCTGTGGGTCCGCACCCCCGGCGTCGTCCAGGGCGTCGACCTGGGCGACCGCCTGTCCCCGGACGGCTGGTTCCGCACCGGCGACATCGCCACCATCGACGGCGACGGCTTCCTGTGGATCGAGGGCCGGGTCTCGGACATGATCAACCGCGGCGGCCTCAAGGTGCACCCGGCCGAGGTGGAAGAGGTCCTCCGCCTCGCCCCCGGAGTCGCCGACGCCGCGGTCGCGGGCGTCCCCGACGACCGCCTCGGCGAGGTCCCCTGGGCCTGGTGCGTCCCCACCGACCCCGCCGGCCTGCCCCCGGCCGCCGACCTCGAAGCCCTCTGCCGCGAGCACCTGGCCCCGTACAAGATCCCGGTCCACTTCGCCGCCGTCCCCGACCTCCCCCGCAACGAGGCCGGCAAGGTCCTCAAGCGAGAGCTGATATCCTTACATCCTCCAGCAAGTAAGGAGTAGAGGATGGAAGCCGCTGCCCGGGTCACGTCCAAGGGCCAGGTGACGGTGCCCAAGGCAGTCCGAGATGCGCTCGGCATCAAGGAGGGCGACAAGCTCGTCTTCCGCGTCGAGGGCGACCGGGCTGTGCTGGCCCGCACGCCCGACTTCCTCGATCTGGCGGGCTCGGTCGCGGTCCCCGCCGCCAAGCGCAACGCGACGTGGGACGAGGTGATCCGTCGCACCCGCTCGGCCCGGGCCGCGAGCCGGAGGTGACAGCGTTCGTCGACACCAACATCCTGGTCCGCCACCTCACGGGCGACCCGCCTGCGATGGCGGGGCGGGCCACCCGCTACCTCGCCGCCGAAGCTGAGCTGCTCCTCACCGATCTGGTGGTGGCCGAGACCGTGTACGTCCTGGAGTCGTTCTACGAGACGCCCCGGGCCCAGGTGGCCGAGGCGATCCGCTCCCTGATCGGCTTCGACTCGATCGTCACCGTCGATCCCGCGCTGGTCCTGCGAGCTGTCGAGGTGTACGAGACGGCGCGCATCGACTTCGCCGAGGCCTACCTCGTCGCGTGCGCCGAGAGCACCGGCGTGGGCGAGATCGCCTCCTTCGACCGCTCGATCGATCGGGTGGGCACCATCACCCGGGTCGAGCCGCCTCGCTGACAGCGCTCGGGACTTTCGTCCCTTTCGTCCGGCCGCTGGTCACGGCATCGTGGAGGCATGGCCGAGATCGTCGTCGGGGTCGACAGGTCCTCTCACAGCGCCGACGCCCTGAGGTGGGCGGCGGGGGAGGCGCGGCTGCTCGGGGCCGAGGTGGTGGCGGTCCTGGTGTGGGACCTGTTCAACCAGCACCATGCCGACGGCGAGTGGCGCTTCGATCCCCACTATGACGAGACGCACGCCGATCGCGCCCTGGAGGCTGCCGTCGAGGACGCGCTCGGGGCCGAGGCAGCCCGGCGGGTCGCACGCAGGACACCGTGTGACCTGCCGGCGCCCGGCCTGCTCGGGGCGGCCAAGGGGGCGGACCTGCTGGTGGTCGGGGCGCGGGGCGCGGGCGGGTTCCCGGGACTGCAGCTCGGGTCGGTGAGCCAGCAGGTGCTCCACCACGCGCTCTGCCCGGTGGCGATCGTGCGCAGCGCCGTGGGGCCCGACGACGGGCCCGAGGGCGGGCGGGTGCTGGTCGGCGTGGACGGATCGCCGTCGTCGCGGACCGCGCTGCGCTGGGCGCTGGCCGAGGGCGGGCGGCGCGGGGCGACGGTCGACGTGCTCCACGCCTGGGAGGTGCCGGCCATCGTGGGGCCTGCGCCCGGCGGCTATCCCTACGACACCGAGGCGCTGGACCAGGCGGCCCACGCCCTCGTCGACACGCTGGTGGACGAGGCCACGGCCGAGGCGCCCGGCGTCACGGTCGAGCGTCACGTCGTCGGAGGCGGCCCGGCCGCCGGCCTGCTGGAGGCGGCGCAGGACGCCACCCTGATCGTGGTCGGGCGGCGGGGGCTGGGCGGGTTCCGCCGGCTGCTGCTCGGCTCGGTGTCCGACCACGTGGCCCGGCACGCGCCCTGCCCCGTGGTCGTGATGCCCCCCGGAGAGGAGGACGACGCATGAAGCGGACGATCGACGCCCGCACCGGGCTCGAGATCATCGACCCCGACGACTGTCGCCGGCTGCTGGCGGCCGAGGAGATCGGCCGGCTCGCGGTGGTCGACGGCGGCAGCCCGGCGGTGTTCCCCGTGAACTACGCGCTCGACGGCGATGCGGTCGTGTTCCGCACCGCGGAGGGCACCAAGCTCCAGTCCGGCCCCCGGAGCCGGGTGGTCTTCGAGATCGACCACTTCGACCGCGACGCCCGCACCGGGTGGAGCGTGGTGGTGGTCGGGCGCCTGGAGGAGGTCACGCCCTACGACGCCGGGACCCTGGAGCGGGTCAGCGGCCTGCCGCTGGCACCGTGGGCGCGGGGCGACAAGCCCCACTGGATGCGCCTGGTGCCCGACCGCATCACCGGCCGCCGCATCACCTGAGGCCGAGCGGATCGGGCGCTCGCCACAGCCCAAGAGTCCGCGACTTGGCGGCTGGCCACCAGCTCACCAGCGAGGACTCCCAGCAACACGGTCTACTGCGAGCCTCCGCCCACGTGGAGGCTCGCCACGATCGAGGGGATCGACAGGATCAGCAGGATGATCCCCCAGATGATGGCGATGATGGCCACGATCAACGCCCCGATGTTGTCGAAGATGCTGACCAGGATGATGGGCACGAGCCCGTGCAGGAAGGCGATCAGCAGGTTGCACACGAGCGACGTGAGCACCAGCAGCATCAGCCCCTTCATGAGCAGGAACCGCTGGTTGGCCAGCACCAGGAACACGCAGAACGCCAGCTTCAGGAACATGAGCAGCGACAGCAGCACGGCCGCGTCGCCGCGGGGGAAGAACCCCCAGATGGCCAGGTAGGCGATCGTCCCGAAGGGCGCGGCCGCGAACAGCGTCACCATCACCAGCAGCTCGATGAAGGCGATGATGGCCAGGATCAGGGCCACGATGATGAGGATGATCGAGCCGATCAGCGTGACCACGCCCTGGATCCGGGCGTGCACCCGGTCCGGGATCAGCAGGGCCACGCCCATCAGCACGACCGTGTAGAGCAGGATCCCGTCCACCAGCACGAGGTAGCTGATCCCTCGACCCGGCGGCTGCTCCACGCCCCCCGTGTCCTGCACCGTCACGCCCAGCTCGTCGCCCTGCTGGACCAGCGCCGCGTCCGCCGGGCCGCCGCCGAGGATCAGCGGGCTGCCGACCTCGACCAGCACGACCAGCGCCATGAGCACGAGGGCCACGACGAAGAACGGGGTGCGGAGCTCGTTCATCCGGTCACGATCCGGGCGTTGCAGGGGACGTTGATGCCGGCCCGGCAGGCGATCCCGACCTCGGTCTCACCGTCGCCGACGGCCACCGACTGCTCGTCGCCCGGGTCGACGTCCGCCTCCACGGTCGAGTCGCCCCGGGGCGCCGGCGCGCTGATCGTGACGGGCTGGTCGGTGACCAGCCGCAGCACCTTGATGCCGCTGTCGTTGGTCACCGTCACCACGCAGCCGCCGGTGAAGGTCAGCAGCGTGGGGTCGTCCTCGCTGACGCAGTCGCCTCGGACGTCCCCGGGCTTGACGCTCGCGGGGTCGCCTGCCGCCTCGGTGAGGCGGTCGAGTGCCCCGTTGCGGTCACTCTTGGCCGAGCCGTTGCCGTCGTGCGTGCCCCCGGCCACGAGGGCACCCACGAACAGCGCTGCCACGACGACGAGGATGATGATCCCGACCTTGACGCTCATGTCCGACGCTCACGGCTGCTGGATCTGGCCGAGCTCCTCCGGTGACAGCGTGAAGGTGCCCTCGTCGACCGCCAGGAACGGCAGTTGCTCGAAGACCGGGAAGTCCGGCAGGCAGAACACCAGCGCCGGCGGCGGGCGGGTCGAGATCGTCACGATCGAGCCCTTGGCCAGCTGCGTCCCGCCCAGCGGCACCTGGTCCTCGACCGGAGGGTTGCAGCCGGTGGACGGTCCCGCGTGCAGGACCTGCGCGGTGAAGTTCTGGCTGATGATCCCGATGGCGTCCGACGTGCTGAGCCCGATGACGTTCGGCACCGCCACCTGCTGCACCGGGATCGGCGCCACGGGGTCGGTCGGTTCGCTGGTGGCCTTGACGCTCTCGTCGCCCTTGGTCGCCGTCACCTCGACCTGCAGGGTCTTGCCCACGTCGTCGTTCGACACGAGGTAGTTGAGCAGGATGGCGCCGTCGATGTCGCTGCAGTCCGTGCCGTCGCAGCGCTGCCACTGGAACGCGGTGTCCACGTCCTCCTCGGAGAACTCGCCCGGATCGGCGGTGAGCGTCTCCTGCACCTGGGCGGTGCCCGAGATCGACGGGCGCGTGGTGTTCTCCAGGCCGCCGCCACCGCCACGGGTCACGAGGAAGATGATCACGCCCAGCACCAGCAGCACCACCGCGGCGATCACGATCCACACCCAGGGCGGGATGCCCTTCTTGGGCGGGGGCGGCGGGGCGACGGTGATCCCGACCCGCTTGCTGGTCACCGACGACTCGCCCGGATCGCTGTCGGCCGAGTAGGCCACGCCCTGCAAGCCGTAGGTGCCGGCCGCGGTCCCCTCGGGCACCGACACCGCCACCGGGTAGACCACCGACGCCCCGGGCGCCACTGCGCGCTGGGGCTCGTCGACGGCGAACCACGACTCGGCGGCGCCGTCGAGCGGCGTCACGGTCAGCACCGAGCGGTCCTGCGCGGTGCCGCCGTTGGTGACGGTGAAGGTGACCTCGCCCTTGCCTTCGCCGTTGAGCGTCACCGAAGTTCCCGACTCGCCGATCTGCCAGCTCGTCATCTGCCTGTTCCTTCCTCTGCGAACACGATCTCGGCGGTCGTCGACGCGGGCTTCATGTGCTCGACGATGCGGCGCAACACCGGGGCGTAGGGCGCCGTCGCGGCCGGCGCGGTGACCACCAGGTGGAACGGCCGGTCGGCCGGCTCGTCCACGGCGAAGCCCGACAGCCCGGTGGCAGCCGTCAAGAACATCTTCAACCCGACGTCGGTGCCCCGCCACTGGGCCAGGGCGTGGCCGATGGCGACCACGTCGCGCAGGCGGCCCAGGCCCGGGGCGAACGCACCCGGCCGGACCCCGGCGGCGCCCGCTCCCTCGACGTCGTCGGGCTCGTCGGCCACGAGCCACTCCAGCCCGACCCAGCGGGTCAGCCAGGGGACGAAGGCGGGCGGCGCCCGGTAGGGGTCGAAGATCTCCTCGATGGCCAGGAGCAGCGCCTCGTCGGGCTCGTGGAGGTCGGCCATGACCTGGAGGGCCGCGTCCAGCGGGCTGCCGGGGCGCGCCGCCAGCTGGTACACGGTCGGCAGCAGCCGCTCGATGGCGTCACGGTGCATCGCCGGCTCCCGCGGACGTGGAGGGGGACGGGGGCGGCGGAGGCGGCGGGGCGGGCGGCGCGGTGGGAGTGGTGGGCGGCGCCGGGGTGGCCGGGGTCGTGGGCCCCGGCGTGGTCGGAGGCGTGCCCGCCTGCCCGCGGGGCACGACCTCGATCTGGTGCTCGCCCGAGCACAGCAGCCAGGTGGCCGGGATGGTCACGAGCTCGGTCGCCTCGCGGTGGTCGCACGCCTCCCAGTGGAGCGCGTCCTCGTCGGTGCTGCGGTAGACGCCCACGGGCGTGCCGGCCAGGACCGGATGGCCCGCAGGGGACGTGGCCACCGCGTTCACCGGCTCGAACCGGGGCCGGTCCCGCAACGGCAGCCCCGCGTTGACGTCGAGGCTCTCCCAGGCGGGATCGCCGGCCCGGGTGTCGAGGCGCAGCACGCCGCCGTTCTGGGAGGCCGCCACCACGTGGTCGCCGCCGAAGGCCAGGCTCCAGCAGGTGGAGCCGACCCAGCCGCGGCTGCGCCACTCCCAGCGGACGTCGGCCTCGAACAGCCGGGCCCGGGCCGCGCCCTTGCCGGTCTGGTTGGGATCGGCCTCGCCGGTGCCCACCCACAGCCAGGTGGCCGCCCCGTCGACCTGCACGGACAGGTTGCGCGTGTCCTCGCCCTGCATGCCCACGTTGGCGAACGAGCCCGGCTCGCCGCCCCTGGTGGACAGGTAGACGCCCCGCTCGGCCTGGGCCGCCACCGCCACGCCCCACTCGCCGCGCTCGTCCACGAACGTCTCGACGCCGTAGAAGCCGAGGTCGACGTCGCCCTGCTCCACCGTGACCTGGACCGGCGCGGTGGGCCGGTCCAGCAGCGTGAGCACGTAGAGGCCGCTGTCGGTGGCGATGAACAGGTCGGGCTGGGCGCCGCGGCTGGTCCACGCCAGGTCGGTGATGCCCACGTCCAGCCCGCCCACCTGGCGCCACGTCGCGCCCAGATCCTCGGACACGTGGATGGTCGAGGTCGTCCCGTCCTCGCTGCGGGTCGCCACCGCCAGCAGGCCGGGCAGCGGGGTGATGCCCGGGCGCAGGGCCTCGGGGTAGGGCGCGATCACGCGCACCTGCTCGCCGTCGAAGCGGCCGACCGGCTCCCAGCCGTCGCCGGCGTTGGTGGACCGGAACACGATGTCGCCGCTGGCCGCGTACCAGGTGTCGGGCTGGTAGCGGTCGGCGGCCACGGCCCGGATGGCGCCGTCGGGGGCGTCGTCCACCACGAAGGACATGTGGTCCACCCACTGCACGCCCGGCTCGGCCTGCTCGAGCAGCCGGTAGACGTTCGAGCGCCGCAGGGCATGGCCGAAGCGCCACCCCTCGCGGCCGGGGCCCGGCAGCGGGGACAGCGCGCCGTAGAGCCGGTCGAGGATGCGGTCGCGCACCCGGGCGACGTCCTCTTCCCGCCACACGACCACACGGGCGTGGACGCTGGCCGCCTTCACCGGCGCCCAGCCTACGACGACCGGGGGCAGCCCGAGGGACTTGCGCCCGTCCAGCTCGCGCTGGGTGGCCAGGCGGGCCTCCTCGGTCTGGTACGAGGCCAGGAGCCGGGCGTCGACCCGTCCGTCGGGCGCGGCCTCGTCGGGCACGTGCGGCACGAGCGAGACCTCGACCTCGCCCGGGCGGGCGTAGCACCACAGGTCGGCCCGGGTGAAGGCCCGCGCCCGGGCCACGCCCCCGGTGCTCTGCACGGCCAGCAGCTCGAAGTCGTCGGCGGTGACGGCGCGCCGCACGGTGAGGAACTCGTTGGGCCCCCGCAGCAGCACGTTCTCGATCGCCTCGGTGGCGCGCCCGCCGCGGGCCGGCTCGGGGTTCGTGACCTTGACCCCGGCCATCTGGTCGACGAACTCGGTCAGGGTGTCGGGGGAGACGTTGCCCGAGGGACCGCCGCCGGTGCGGTACCAGGCGGCCACGTTGCGGCCGAGCTCGGGGACCGCCGCGGTCGGGCCCGGTGGCGTGTCGCCCGCATCCGCGCCGGGGTCGATGGTGGGAGCGAACGTGATCCGCCCCTCGGCCCGGTCCACCAGGAAGACGTGGGCTCCGGCGGCCTGGCCCGCGAAGCTCCAGACCGGGTCCCACAGGCGGTAGGTGACGTCGTCCCACTCCAACGCAGGGGCGCCCTCCTCGATCTCGCTGCGGTCGGCCTGCACGCCGACCAGCAGGTCGTAGGGCTCGGAGGTCCGGATCATGGGCGGCTGGGTGACGGTGAAGCTCTGGCCGCCGGTCCCGTTGCCCTGCCCGAGGACCTCGCCGTCGACCGTGGCCCGGTGGTGCGCGGTCACGATCACCGGCGGGCCGGCGGCCACGCTCACGGTGTCGGCGGTGACGAACACGGGTGCGTCCTTGGCCCCGCCCTTCACGGTGACCCGGGTGCCCGCGGGCACGGTCACCGGATCGCCGTCGCGCTCCAGGTGCATCTCCAGCACGACGCTGGCCGCCACCGGGGGCTGGCGCTGCACGCCGAGCAGGTTCAGGAAGGCCACGAACGCCTTGTCCGGCAACCGGTTGAGCCGGTACAGCATGACCTCGGTGAGGTGGGCGAAGACCTCGATCAGCGTGATGCCCGGATCGTGGGGCGTCAGGTCGGTCCAGGTGGGGCACGTCGCCTGGATGCGGGCACGGGCCTCCTCCACCAGCTGGGTGAACGTGCGGTCGTCGAGGTTGGGGAGGCGGAGCGTCATCGCTGGTCTCCACTGAGATCGACC
>DATBGF010000279.1:0-7371 GCA_036558145.1 Acidimicrobiales bacterium | reverse complement strand
TGAGGTCGAACGGCGTGAACAGAGCCGTCCGCGTCGCCAGCGCCTCCGACCGCCCCAACACCAGGAACCCCGCCGGCCGCAGTGCGAAGTGCAGGTTCGCGAGGATCCGCGTCTGCGCTGCGGGCGTGAAGTACATGAGCGTGTTTCGGCATGTCAGCAGGTCGATCCGGGAGATGGGCGGATCCTGGACGAGGTCGTGACGTCCGTAGATCACCGTACGCCTCAGGTCCTTGCGAAACACGATGTGTGTGTCATCCGGCTCGAAATAGCGCTCGAGCATCGCCGGCGGGAGGGCGTCCGCCACGGAGCGCTTGAGGTAGCGCCCTGCCCGCGCCTCGCTCAGCGCCTCCTGGTCGACGTCGGTGGCGTAGATCTTCACCCGCTGGCGGAACACGTCCTCGCCCAGTGCCTCGCACAGGAGCATCGCCAGCGAGTACGCCTCCTCGCCGGTGGCACAGCCCGGCACCCAGGCCCGGATCGGCTCGTCGTGGTCGCGCTCGGTCACGACCCGGGGGATCACGACGCGGGACAGCAGCTCCCACGTGTCCGGGTCCCGGAAGAAGCCGGTCACGTTGATGAGGATCGTGTTGAACAGCTCGATGAACTCGCCGTCGTGGAGGTCGAGGTAGCGGCGGTAGGCGTCGAAGCTGGTGACGTGGAGCCCGTCCATGCGCTTGCGGATGCGCCGGGTCAGGCTCGAGCGCTTGTAGCCGGTGAAGTCGAAGCCGCGGGTGTCGCGGAGGTGCTCCAGCAGGGCCGTGAGGCCCTCGCCGTCGGACGACTCCTCCTGCTGGTCCGGCCCGGTCGCCCCGTCGGAGCCGGGCCCGGTGGTGCGGCCCGTCGCCCCGTCGGTGCCGGGCCGGGTCGCGGCGGCGGTCGCTCCAGCGGTGGCGGGCTCGGTGGCCGGACCTGCCGGTCCATCGGTGCGGGGATCGGTCGCTCCGTCGGTGCCGCCGGGCTCGGTGGCGGGGGCGGTCGCTCCGTCGGTGCCGCCGGGCTCGGGGGCGGGGGCGGTCGCTCCGTCGGTGCCAGGGTCGGGGGTGGCGGCGGTCGCTCCGTCGGTGCCGGGCTCGGTGGGCTCGGGCGGGGACTGCGCTGCCTCGGGCCGTGACTGCTCGGCCTCCGGGCCCTGTTCCTCGGTCACTGGGCGCCGTCGTGGGCCTGGTCAAGCTGGCGAGTGAGCATGAGCGCTTCGTTCAAGATCCGGGCCCTCCTCTCCGCATCTTCGGCCGTGCGATCGTACTTGAGCGCCGCTCCGCCCAGTTCGTTCCGCCGCATGCGCCGCGCCATGCGCCGGGCCAGGTCGGCCCGCTCCAGCAGGGCACGGTGGGCGGCCCACAAGGCGTCGTCCAGCGCATCACCCTGGACCTGGAAGAGGGCGGCCGGCGAGTACTGATGGCCGACCCGGCACTCGAAGCCGATCACGCCGTTGCGCTGGTGCTCCCAGAGGGCACCGCCGCAGTTGGGGCAGGTCAGGGCGGACAGCACGGCCGGCGCCTCGGGCTCGTCCACCACCAGCGAGTCGTCGTCGCTGGGGACCAGCGGCCCGTTCCGGCCGGCGGCGGCCGCCTCGATCAGCCGCGCCAGGTCGGCGACCGGGAGGATGTGGTCCACCACCCGGGCCTCGATCGCAGCCACCGGCATCGCCGGGTACGGCGCCTCGTCCGGGTCCTGCACCGCGGTGGTGCCGCCCGCCAACTTGATGGCGCCCATCCCGGCCACCCCGTCGTCGAGCATGCCCGACAGGATCACCCCGAGGACCCGGTTGGGGTACGACCGCGCCGCGGACTCGAAGAGGGGGTCGATGGCCGGGCGGTGGCCGTTGATCTGTGGTCCCCGGCTCAGGCGCACGGACGTGCCGTCGACCAGCAGGTGGTGGTCGGTCGGTGCGACGAGCGCAGTGCCCCGCTCGAGCTCCATGCCGTCAGCCGCTCGAACCACGGGCAGAGCCGACGCCCGGTCGAGGATGTCCGCCAGCACGCTGACGCCGGTGGCGGGCACGTGCAGCACCACCAGCACGGCCGCCCCCAGGCCCGGCTTCAGCCGCTCGACCAGATCCTCCAGCGCTCCGACACCGCCTGCCGATGCTCCCAGGACGACCACGTCGGTCGGCGGGGGCCGCGGCCCCGGCAGCGGGTCGGTCTCAGTCATCGTGATCCGCCGGACCGAGCCCGAGCTCGACCGAGGACACCTGGCTGAAGGCCCGCATGACGGTCAACAGCGCGGCCGTGGGGGTGCTGGCCAGGCTGGCCAGGACCTCGGGCCCGCCGTCGCCGGGATCGAACGTCTCGCCCATCGCCACCACCACCTCAGCCCGCGTCGCCACCTCGGCCGACCAGAACAGCTGCCCGTCCATATAGCGGGCGTGGGCGGGCTCGCCGTCGATGAAGCCGTTGACGAGGAAGCTCAGGAGCGGCCCACCGGCGTCGAGGCCGACGACCGCGTCCTCTCGGACCGTCCTCCGCGTGACCGACGCGACCCGGGCCCGCTCCGCCGACCGCCGCGCCGCCCTCGCGGAGGCGAGCAACCGGTCGGAGTGGACGCAGAGGACCCGCGATCGGCTCATGGCGTGATCCAAGCGACGCCTCATCGCAGCTCGTTCGGCAACCGTCGCGCTCATGGCGCCCTCCCGTCCGTCCGCCGCTCCATCCACACCTGGGTGCGACCGCGGTCGCGGTGCGTCCCCCACGTGTCGGACAGGCCCTCCACCAACCGGAGACCCCAGCCGCCTGCACCCGCCTCGGCGCCACCGCTGCTCAACGTAGGCCGTGGCGTGCCCGTCGTGCCCTCGTCGCCCACCTCCAGCCGCACACAGCCGTCGAGCTCGGACAGGCTGACCTCGATCTGCCCACCCCCGTGGACGATGGCGTTCGTGACCAGCTCGCTGACCGCCAGCTCGAGCGCGGGAAGCTCGGCTGCGAGCCCCCAGTCCTCCAGTTGGGAGCGCACCATGTGACGCGCTCGTGCGACTTCCTTCGGGTCATGAGCGAACTGACGGGTGACGGAACGTTGCGTGATCTCACTCTCCCAGGTAGACGGGTTGAGCGTCCACGCCCAACCGGCTTACTACCCCGGGAGAGCAGGATTTCTACGCCCCGGCTTACTACCCCAGGAGCGCCGGATCTTTCGGGGAGTTGGCTCAGTCGAGCCGGCCGTCGGGATCGACGGCCTCACGCGTGACCTCGACCAGGCCGGGGTCGACCAGATCGTGCGCCATGTCGAGGGCCAGCGACCGCTCCTTGCGGGCCTTCCACAGCTCGATGGCGATGGGCATGAACGAGATCGCCACCACCAGGAGGATGGCGATCTCCAGGTTGTGCTCCACGAACTTCACCTGGCCCAGGAAGTAGCCCAGGATCGTGACCCCGAAGGCCCACAACGCCCCGCCCAGGATGTTGTAGGTGACGAACGTGCGGTACTTCATGCGGGACACGCCGGCCACGATGGGTGCGAAGGTCCGCACGATGGGGACGAACCGGGCCAGCACGATGGTCTTGGCGCCGTAGCGGTCGAAGAACCCCTGCGCCTTGTCGACGTTCTCCTGCTTGAAGAAGCGGGACTCGGGCCGCTTGAAGATCGCCGGGCCGATCCGCAGGCCCATGATGTAGCCGACCTGGTCGCCCACGACCGCGGCGAAGAAGCAGCCCACCAGCACCAGGGGCAGCGAGAGGTGCAGCGCCTCGGGCACGTCCGAGGGCCCGGAGGCCAGGAAGCCGGCGGTGAACAGCAGCGAGTCGCCGGGCAGGAAGAAGCCGATCAGCAACCCCGACTCCGCGAAGATGATCGCGAACAGGCCCCACAACCCCACGTCATCGATGAGGGACTTGGGATCGAGGAGGCCCCCAGCGGCGAGCACCCGACCGAGCATCGATCCAGGCTAACGCGCCGTCGCCCTCCGTCCGAACCCTGCCGGTCAGCCCGGCGCGGCCGGTGGGGCGGGCGGCTGGTTCCACTCGGTCCAGCCCACGCCGCGGCGGCCACTGGGAACGTCGGTGAAGCGGCACAGGGCCCGGGCGAACCGGCCGATCCGCCCGGCCCGGTCGTCCAGCAGGACCGGGGCGAACGCGACCGGCTCGATGGCCAGGCGCAGGTCCCCCAGCTCGAACGCGGCCTCGCGGGGCAGGCCGTGCTCGCCCAGGACCTCGGTGGCCGCCGTGTGGCCCGGCTCCACCAGCGGCGAGCCCGGCACCTGGATGTAGCCGGGGTGGTAGGGCACCACCACGTCGCCCAGCCGGGCCGCGGTGCCGTGGAAGCGGGTGCCGTCCTCCAGCGCGCCCGCGGTCCAGGTCCAGTTGAGCACCCACCAGTCCCGCGGCCCCCACGAGTGGTCCCGCTGGCCGATGGCGTCCACCTCGATGCGCTCGTCGCCCACCAGCACCTCGCCGTGGACCCGGCAGGGGATCTCGTAGCGGGTCGTGCCCGGCGGGTAGGGGTAGACCTCGCCCGCGGTGTCCCACTCCAGGTCGAGCCCGAAGGGGACCCGGTCGCCCCGGGCCGCGCCGTAGACCTCGGCGGGGTCGTCGGTGCCGAGGGCGAACGCCTCGCATCCCAGCGTGAAGTGGTCGAACGGCACCTCGACGGTGTGGTCGGCCCACAGGCCCTCGGCCCGCACCTCCAGCGACCCGTCCCGGGGCAGGGCCACGTCGTGGTCCGCCACGATGACCAGCGGCCGTCCCTCGCCCACCACGGTGGCCCAGTACCAGGCCCAGCCCTTGCCCGGGTACAGGCCCAGGCGCACGTAGCCACCGAACGTGCCGTCGTCGCAGGCGAAGTCGAAGTACCAGGACTCGCCCCACCACTCCTCGGTCCCCGCCGGGTGGTGGCGCTCGTCGGCGGGCGTGAGCGGGGCGGGGACGTCGGTCGGCATCGACCGAGCATCGCACGGGGGCGGTAGGTTGCGCGGCGTGCGCTACCTCGGCCCCGAATGGATCGACGCCGCCGGGCGAGCCCTGGCCGCGGACGACCGGCTGGGCGCGGCGCTGGCGGGCGTGACCCTGACCGTGGAGCAGGTCGTGACCGGCGGGCCGGACGGTCCCGTCACCTGGCACCTGGCCGTCGCGGACGGCAAGGTGGCGCTGGTCGCGGGGCCGGCGCCCCGGGCGGACGTCCGCCTGAGCACCGACTACCCCACCGCCGCGGGGGTGGCGGCCGGCGAGCTGGCGGCCCAGCGGGCCTTCGTGGAGGGCCGGCTGCGGATCGGCGGCGACCTGTCCCTGCTCATCGCCCACCAGCGGGCCCTGGCCGCGGTGGACGACGCGCTGGCCCCGCTGCGGGCCGAGACCGAGTACCAGGCGTGAGCTAGGAGGCGACCGTGCCCGAGATGCCCGAGGTCCAAGCCCATGCCGAGCGCCTCACCGAGGCGTACGCCGGGACCGACCTGGCGCGCTTCCGGCCGCTCACCTTCACCGCCCTCAAGACGGCCACGCCCGCGCCCGAGGCCGCCCAGGGACTGCCGCTCAAGGAGGTCGGCCGCCGGGGCAAGCACCTGCTGCTGCGGTTCGAGCCGGTGACCTTCGTCGTCCACCTCATGCAGGGCGGCCGGCTCAAGGAGGACGCCAAGCAGGCCGCCAAGCCCCGGGGCGGCCAGGCCCGCTGGAGCTTCGCCGACGGGCGGGCCCTGCTGCTCACCGAGGCGGGCACCGAGCGCAAGGCCGGCGTGTGGGTGGTGGCGGGCGACCCCGAGGGCCAGGTGCCCCTCGACAACCTCGGGCCCGAGGCGGACACGCTGAGCCGGGAGGACCTCGGGCGGCTGCTCCGCGAGCACTCGATGCGGTTGCACGGCTGGCTGCGCGACCAGCGGATCCTGGCCGGGCTGGGGCGGCGGCTGGCCAACGAGATCTGCCACCGGGCCAAGCTGTCGCCGTTCGCCACCACGGGCAAGCTCGACGACGAGGCGGTCGACCGGCTGCACGCGGCCATGGCCGACTGCATCGAGGAGTCGCTGGCCTACGAGCGCACCCGGTCCGACATGTCCTCCTCGGCCGACCGGCCCGGCGCGGTCCACCACCGCGAGGGCGAGACCTGCCCGGTGTGCGGTGACAGCATCCGGGCCGTCGAGTACCGCAGCTACACGGTCAACTACTGCCCGACGTGCCAGACCGGTGGCAAGGTCCTCGCCGACAACACCACGAGCAAGTTCCTCAAGTAGCCGGCCGGATCAGATCAGGCCCAGCTCGCGCACCGCGTCGCGCTCCTCGCCCAGCTCGGCCACCGAGGCGTCGATCCGGGACCGGCTGAAGTCGTCCACGTCGAGGCCCTGCACGATCTCGTAGCGGCCGCCCGAGCACGTCACCGGGAAGCCCGAGATCAGGCCCTCGGGCACGCCGTAGCTGCCGTCGGACGGGACCGCCATGGACACCCAGTCGCCGTCCGGCGTGCCCAGCGCCCAGTCGTGCATGTGGTCGATGGCGGCGTTGGCGGCCGACGCGGCCGAGGACAGGCCCCGGGCCTTGATGATCGCCGCGCCCCGCTGCTGGACCGTGGGGATGAACTCGCTCTCCAGCCACGCCTGGTCGCCGCCGGCGGCGTCGAAGCCGGGCTTGCCCGCCACCTCGGCGTGGAACACGTCGGGGTACTGGGTGGCCGAGTGGTTGCCCCAGATGGTCATGCGGCTCACGTCGTCCACGCCCACCCCGGCCTTGGCGGCCAGCTGGGCCTTGGCCCGGTTGTGGTCGAGCCGGGTCATGGCCGTGAAGCGCTCGCCGGGCGTGCCGGGCGCGTTGTTCATGGCGATCAGCGCGTTGGTGTTGGCCGGGTTGCCCACCACCAGGATCCGCACGTCGTCGGCGGCGTTGTCGCTGATGGCCTTGCCCTGCACGGTGAAGATGGCTCCGTTGGCCGAGAGCAGGTCGGCCCGCTCCATGCCCTGCTTGCGGGGCATGGCCCCGACGAGGAGCGAGTAGCTCACGCCCTCGAAGGCCCGGTTGGCGTCGTCGGTCGGCACCATGCCGGCCAGGAGCGGGAAGGCGCAGTCGTCCAGCTCCATGCACACGCCCTGGAGCGCCTCCACCGCCTGGGGGATCTCCAGGAGGTGCAGGATCACGGGCTGGTCATCCCCCAACATCTGACCGCTGGCGATCCGGAACAGCAGGGCGTAGCCGATCTGGCCGGCAGCGCCCGTGACAGCGACGCGTACGGGGTCCTTCATGACGGCGACACTAGCGGCGCGCCTCCGCCGCGGGCACGGCCGGCAGGTGGACCGTGCCCGCGGCGAGCGGCGGATCTCAGGACCGGCGGGGCGTGCCCACGACGGTCCGGCTCGGTCCGGGCTCGTCCGACCCCGGATCCGGGTGGTGGCCCATGATCCGGACCACGATGCGGTCCCGGCCCACGAACGGGGTCGCGACGGCGATGTCGTCGGTGCCCGCGATC
>DATBGF010000278.1:0-1750 GCA_036558145.1 Acidimicrobiales bacterium | reverse complement strand
GCGAGACCGACGCCCTCAACCAGGAGCTGTTCGAGTCGGGTGAGCTGGTCGGCGCCTACGGCGTGGCCGACCAGGTGAACGCCAAGCTGGTCCGGGTCACCGGCGGGACGCCGGTGGTGACCGACGGCCCCTACGCCGAGGCCAAGGAGTACCTGGGCAGCTTCACGATCCTCGACTGCGACAGCCTGGAACGGGCGTTGGAGATTGCGGCGCGCAACCCGTCGGCGCGCTACTGGGGCGTCGAGGTGCGGCCACTCATGCACGAGGCCGACGTCGAGCCGTGACGGACTGGCGGGCCGTCCGGCGGCTGGTCCCGGAGGTGCTCGGCACGCTGGTCCGCCGCTACGGCCACTTCGACGCGTGCGAGGACGCCGTCCAGGAGGCGCTGGTGGCGGCCGCGGCCCAGTGGCCGGTGCAGGGATGGCCGGAGCACCCCCGAGCGTGGTTGGTGACGGTGGCGTCGCGTCGCGTCGCCGACGAGCTGCGCAGCGACGCCGCCCGCCGCCGGCGGGAGGAGGCCGAGGCCATCCGCACTCCCCCGCCGCCCGACCTCGAAGCCGGTGGCCCCACCGGCGACGACACCCTCACGCTGCTGTTTCTGTGCTGCCACCCGGCGCTGACGCCTCCGTCGCAGATCGCGCTCACCCTGCGGGCCGTCGGCGGCCTGTCGACCGCCGAGATCGCCCGGGCCTTTCTCGTGCCCGAGGCGACCATGGCGCAGCGCATCAGCCGGGCGAAGCAACGCATCAAGGCGGCCGGAGCCCGCTTCGAGGCGCCGCCGCCGGCTGAGCAGGCGGAGCGGCTCGCCGTCGTGCTCCATGTGGTCTACCTCGTCTTCAACGAGGGCTACACGGCCACGTCGGGGGCGCGGCTGGTGCGGGCCGAGCTGACGGCCGAGGCGATCCGGCTGGCCCGCGAGCTCCATCGGCTGGTCCCCGGCGACGGCGAGGTGGCCGGGCTCCTGGGCCTGCTGCTGCTGACCGACGCCCGCCGCCAGGCCCGCACGGCCCCGGACGGGTCGCTCGTGCCGCTGAGCGAGCAGGACCGGACGCTGTGGAACACCGAAGCCATCGCCGAGGGCGTGACCCTCGTGACCGACACCCTGTCGAAGGGCCCGATCGGCCCGTACCAGCTCCAGGCCGCCATCGCCGCCGTCCACGACGAGGCACCCACCGCCGAACTCACCGACTGGCCGCAGATCCTGGCCCTCTACACGGTGCTGGAGCGCGTGGCACCGAACCCGACGGTGACGCTCAACCGGGCGGTGGCGGTGGCCAAGGTGCAAGGACCCGCGGCCGGGCTGGCCCTGCTCGACGCCCTCTCAACCGACGAGCGCATCTCCGCCTCCCACCACCTCGTGTCCGTGCGGGCCCACCTGCTGGAGATGGCCGGCGACCACGACGCGGCGCGCGCCGGCTACCGAGCGGCAGCCCGGCGCACCACCAGCGAACCCGAGCGGCGCCACCTCCTGACCCGCGCCGCCCGGTTGGGGTGAACTTCAGCGGAAGTGATGCAGGAACTCTTCGAGGTGCTCCTTCTTGTCCATCAGGCTGAGCGCGTGGTGGGAGCGCTCGCTGACGAGATACGGGGCGGAGGAGAACCAGCCGCCGTCGACCACGATGTCCGTGCCGGTGATGTAGGAGGACTCGTCGCTGGCCAGAAACAGGGCGGTGTAGCCGATGTCGTCTGCCTTGCCGGCCCGGCGCAGAAGGACCTGGTTCGCGAGCACGTGCCCTTGGGCCTTCTTGAT
>DATBGF010000277.1:0-2700 GCA_036558145.1 Acidimicrobiales bacterium | reverse complement strand
CAGACGCTGGTGTCGCTGACGGTCGACGGGATCGACGCCACCATCGACGGCGGGCACTACCGGGCCGAGGTCCCCCTCGACGGCGACGCGATCTTCAACGACGTCGTCGTGGAGGCGCACTACTCGTCGGGCGAGGTGCTGCGTGAGCGGCGCACGGTCGTCTTCGGCGACGGCCAGACCGCCGAGGTGCTGCCCGCGGGCGCCACGCTGTCCGACGCGGTGGGCCTGCGGGTCAACGAGCGGTCGTTCACCAAGCTCGGCCCGGTGGTGAAGTCGCTGACCACGTTCGACCCCGGCGCGGTGGCGCCGCCCGGCTCCGTGTTCCTCGACCGCTGCGTCACCCAGATCATCCTGTGCACCGTGTACGTGAAGGCGTCCACGGCGGCGGCGCCCAGCATCGCGGGCTTCGACGTGGCCCTCGACAGCAACCAGGGCAACGTGCGCGCGGTCGTCACGCTCCACAACCTGCACGTGCCGGTGGCGGTCGCGGCCCGCGTGGTGGGGGCGCCGGTCAACTGCACCATGAACGTCGACGCCGCCGGCATCACCATCGACGGCCGCTACACGCTGGGCCCCGATCCCACCGACCCGCACCATCTGGACGTCAACCTGGTGGGCGCGACACCCACGGTCACGCTCACCGGCGTGACCCACGACTTCGTCGGCGGGGTGTGCTCGGTGCCGGGCATCGAGCAGATCGTGGGCCTGTTCCTGCCCGACGTGGAGCAGACGATGCGCACGGCGCTGACCTCGCTGCTCGGCGACCCCGACGGCGCCGGACCGGCCGACGCGCCGGTCGCCGACGCGGTCGAGGGCGCCCTGGCCCAGCTGAACCTGGCCGGCGACATCGGCGGGTCGCTGGGCCTGACGCTCGACTCGACGCTCCAGTCCGCGGACGCGGACCCGAACGGCATCGGCCTGCGGGCCACCGGCGCCTTCACCGCCGCGGCGGTGGCGCCCGAGGCGCCCGACCTCACCGGCTCGGTCGGCTTCCCCGGCGACGCGCTCGGCCCGCTGCCGACCACCACGCCCGGCGGGCTGCCGTTCGACGTGGCCGTCGGGGCGTCGGCTTCGAGCTTCAACCAGCTGCTGGCGGGCGAGACCGAGCGGGGCCTGCTCAACGTGGACGTGACCACCATCGGCGGCGTGCCGCTGACGCTGAAGGCGCTGTACGACCTCGTCGGCGCGGGCGGCCTGGTCACCCAGGACCGGCCGCTGGCCATCGCCCTGCGGCCGGAGGTGGCACCCATCGTGACGACCGCTCCGGGCCCGGGGGGCGCGCTGGGGGAGCTGGTGCTGCACGGCTACCGTGCGACGATCCGCACGACCGACGACAACGCCGTGTTCCTGGAGCTGGTGCTCGACTTCCGCACCGGGGTGGGCCTGGAGCTCACCGACGGCGGGCTGGGCTTCACGTTCGACCCGCCCGCGGCCGACGACCTCGCGGTCACCGTCACCCAGAACCCCAACCACCTGCCCGACGCGCTGGTCACCGGCGTGTTCGGCCAGGTGACGCCGCAGGTCTTCGCGTCCGTGCAGGACGTGCTGCCCCGGTTCCCGCTCCCCGGCTTCGCGGGGATGGGGCTGGCTCCGGTCGAGATCGGGCGGGTGTCGTCGGGCTTCGTCCTGTTCGCCGATCTGGTCCCGGCGGCCGCCTAGCCGGTCCTCAAGGCCCACCACCGCCCGAGGCCCGGTCCAACGACGTGCCGGGCCTTGGTGCGGGTGCGCCTGTCAGATGGGCTCGCCGTCGACGGTGATGCTGACCCGGTCGGGATAGAAGGACACGAGCCCGGCGATGCGCTCGCTCTCGGGGAGCGGCGTCGGGTAGGACCAGGCCACGTCGGCGACCTCCTCGGCCCCGGCGTCGGGGCGGCCGTTGAAGTGCTCGGTCGTGCCCTTGTAGGGGCAGTGGGTGACGGTGTCGGACGGCGCCAGCAGATCCATGCGCACGTCGACCCGGGGCAGGTACCAGCGGGTGGGCAGCCCGGTCTCGAACAGTGCGTGGGCGTGAGTGGTGCGGGCCAGCTCGACGTCGCCCAGCCTCACGACGACCTCCCGGGACGAGGGCAGCGCGTCGATGCGGGTGTAAGGGCTGCGCACGTGGGTGAAGACCTGCTCGTCCTCCTCGAACCAGGCGTCCATGGCGCCCCAGTCGAGGCGGACGTGGTCGCGCAGGTCCTCCAGCGGGCTGTCGCTGTAACGCACGGCGGCCCCCGCCGCCTCGGCCGTGCCGGTGCGCACGGTCAGCACCTCGCCGTCGCCCCGGCTGGGGGAGTGGGCGGTCTTCCCGGTGGGGACCAGCTCGGCCCGGACGTCGGCCGCGGGCAGGTAGTAGGAGGGGTAGTACGGCACCTCCCACACCAGCAGGGGATGGACGGTGTCGGCCACCACCTCGCCCCCGAGGTACGCCCGCACCCGCTTGGCGCCGGGCTCGACCCGAACACGTCCTCGCTGTTCCGTCATGCCCGGGGCAACCGCCCCACCCGCCGGAGGATTCCCTGACACGTCCGTCAGGCACCATCATGTCTGCATGCTCGACGGGACCGGTGCGGCGCGACGCCCGTGGTGGCGAACGGCCACGATGGTCGTCGCGGTCGGGATGTGCGGCTACGTGATGCTGGCCGGCATGTTCTGGCCCGGAGCCATGACGGTCTCCGACGCCCAGCACGGGCGCGGGGCCCGGGCCGTCGCCTTCGCCGT
>DATBGF010000276.1:0-10755 GCA_036558145.1 Acidimicrobiales bacterium | reverse complement strand
GCGGCATGTGCTCGAAGTAGGCCTGGTAGGCCGCGGCCCGGCGGGCGATGAACTGGGGGTCGAGGTCCTCGGAACGCCAGTCGGCGTAGTCGTTGTCGACCTCGTGGTCGTCCCAGACGACCAGCCACGGCACCTGCGCGTGCAGGGCCTGGAGGTCCGGGTCGGTCTTGTACTGGGCGTGGCGGTTGCGGTACTCGGCCAGCGTCCGGGGCTCGCCGCCCGCGTGGCGGCGCACGAGGTTGACGCCCCACGAGGACTCGTAGATGTAGTCGCCGAGGAACACCATGAGGTCGACGTCCTCGTCCACGATGTGGCGGTGGGCGGCGTAGTAGCCCTGCTCGAACTGCTGGCAGGACCCGTAGGCCAGCCGCAGCCGGGTCGGGTTGGCCCCGCTCGCGGGCAGCGTGCGGGTCCGGCCCACCGGGCTCATGTCGTCGCCGGCCATGAAGCGGTACCAGTGCCAGCGGTTGGCCTGGAGCCCCTCGGCGAGGACGTGCACGGCGTGGCCCTGCCCGGCCAGCGTGTCCACGGTCCCGCTCCGGACCACCCGGCGGAAGGCGTCGTCGGTGGCGACCTCCCAGCGCACCACGACGGACGCCTCGCTGACGCCGCCACCGGCGAGCGGCTCGGGGGCCAGCCGGGTCCACAGCACCACCGACTCGGGCGTCGGTGCGCCCGATGCCACCCCCAGCGTGAACGGGTAGCCGACGAACCGGGGCCGGCTGGTGGCCACCGCGCTGCTGGGCGGCCGCCACGCGTCGGCCTCGCTGGGCCAGTCTGAGTCCCGCACCGAGCGTCTCCTCGCCTTACCCTTCGAGGCCGTAGCTGTCGGCTCGGTATGCTACGCGCCAGCGAAACCAGGACGGGGGCGGAACATGTCACTGGTGGTGGACGGCAACATCGCGGCGATGGCCCGGGGCCGGGAGCGCACGGTCGCCCGCGGCACCGTGTGGATCGGCGACGACGGGCTGGTCGAGAAGGTCACGACCACGGGGCAGAAGGCGCCGCCCGGCTTCGACGCCGCGCCGCGCGTCGACGTGGGCGACGCGGTCGTCTACCCCGGCCTGATCGACCTCCACTCCCACATCGGGTTCAACGCGCAGCCGCTGTGGGTCGACCCCAAGCGGGCGGCCAAAGGGGTGCCGTGGGAGCACCACGACCAGTGGCCCGGGGCGGACACCTATCCCGAGCAGATCCCCTGGCCGGCGTGGACGCTCATCAACGGCGCCCCGGAGTCGACGCTGGCCTACATCCAGGTGCGGGCGCTGGCCGGGGGCACCACCGCCATCCAGGGTTGGCCGGGCCAGAGCCGGTCGGCCGCCAACGACCTGGTCCGCAGCGTCGACAACGACCAGATCGGCCCGCTGGCGGACCCGGTGCGCTGCTCGACGCTGACCGACACCCGGGAGCTGGACAAGCGGGTGGTCGACCTGCGGGCCGGGCGCATCTTCATCCGCCACTGCGGGGAGGGCCAGCACATCCAGGCCATGCGGGACGAGTTCGAGGCCCTGCGCCTCGCGCCGGACCCGGCGCTGCGGGCGGGGGCGGAGCCGACGGGCTGCATCGACCAGCGGCTGGTGGTGGTGCACGGCTGCGGGCTCGAACGCGCCGACTTCCAGCACTGGCGCTCGATCGTGAGCCCCGGGCCCCGGGACACGACCGGCGCGGTGGTGTGGTCGCCGTTCTCCAACCTGTGGCTGTACGGGATCAGCCTCGACGTCCCCGCGGTGATGGCCGAGCGGTTCGGCGTGTGCCTCGGCACCGACTGGGGCCCGTCGGGCACCAAGAACCTGCTCGGCGAGCTGAAGGTGGCCCGGCTGCACGCGGACGCCCAGGGCTGGGACCTCGACGACCACGCCCTGGCCCGCATGGTCACCGCCAACCCGGGCGACGCCCTGGCCCGGGCCTGGCAGGTGCCGTCCGGGCGGCTGGTCCCCGGGGCGCTGGGCGACCTCGTGGCCATCACCCCGCGCCGGGACGATCCGTGGGAGAGCCTGGTCGCGGCCCGCGAGCGCGACGTCGTGCTGGTGGCGGTGGGCGGCCGGCCCAAGCTGGGGACGGCGGAGGCGATGATGGCTGCGGGTGCCGCCGGTGCGGTGCCGGTGCGCATGGGCAACGTCACCCGGCGGGTCACGCTGGTGCGCCCGGACGACACGACCCGGGCCTGGAAGTGGGCCGAGGTGCTGGCCGGGCTGGACAAGGTGCGCGAGTCGGCCGCCCAGGTGCCGCCGTCGGGGCCGGCCGCGTCCCGCAGCGCCCGCCCCACCGGGCTGGTCTCGGGCGACCCGCCCGGGACCCCGCCGATGGCCGTCGAGCTGGACATGCCCGCCGGTCCCGTGGGCCAGGCCGGCCCGCCCCCCAAGGGCCGCACCGTGGACATCGCGCCGATCGGACCGGTCCACCACGACCCCGACTGGCTGGCCAGCGTGAAGGGCCGCGGCTTCCACGGCGGCGTGCTCGACCGCCTGGGCGAGCTGTTCGCCTGATGGCGGGGTCGAGTCGCCTGGAGCGCGAGCAGGCCGGCTTCCCCATCACCGCGGTCTACCCGATCCCGGACCCGACCGGGGCCACGGCCCTGGGCCGGACCGCCGTGGCGCGGCCCCGCGGCGCCCCCCAGCCCCAGCTCACCCCGCTGAGCCCGGTCGAGCGGGCGGCGGTGGTGGACGGGCTGGTGGCCGTGCTCGACGGCCTGTACGCCCACCTGCCGCTGAAGCGGGCGCGGTACGCCACCGACCCGCTCCAGCGGCTGCGGCTGCTGCGCCAGCAGAGCCCCGACCTCGACGACCTCGAGTTCCACCACCAGCTCGCGGCCATCCTCACCGGCCTGCGCGACGGCCACACCCGCTACATCGGCCCGGCCGCCCTGCGGGACTGGGCGGCGCACCTCGGCTTCCTGGTCGAGAGCTGGGGCCCGGCCGAGGCGCCCCGCTACGTGGTCTCCAAGCTGACCCGCCACCTGATCGAGGACCAGGACTTCGCGCAGGGCGTCGAGCTCCTGTGGTGGAACGGCGTGCCGATCGACCGGGCGGTGGACCTCTACGCCGACCGCGAGACCGGCGGGCGGCCCGACAGCCGCCGGGCCCGGGCACTGGAGTCGCTCACCCTGCGGGCGCTGCGCTTCAGCCCTCCGCCCGACGAGCGCTGGGTCGACATCGGCTACCAGGACCTGAACGGCCTGGCGCGCGAGACCCGGGTGCACTGGCGCATCGTGAAGCCCGGCCGGCCGGCCGCCGCCGCGGCAGCTTCCGGGCCGGCCGCGGCCTTCCGGGCCGCTCCTCCCCCCGGCGCCCGGGCCATCGACCCGGCGGCGGAGACCACGAGGCGCGTCAAGATGCTGCTCTTCGCCGAGCAGACCCGGGCCGCGTCGGGGACCTCGCTCCGCCGCCAGATCAGGCTCACGACCCGCCGGACCGCCGCCGGCGACGTGGCGGTGCTGCGGCTCTGGAGCTTCGACGTGCTCGACGACCTGCCGTACGTGGCCGAGGTGATCCGGCTGCTGCGCAAGGTCCCGGCGGATGCGCTGGGCGTCGTCGTCGACCTGCGGGCCAACCCCGGCGGGCTGGTGTGGGCGTCGGAGCGGCTGCTCCAGCTGTTCAGCCCCCGCCACATCCTGCCGACCCGCTTCGCCATGCTGGCCACGCCGCTCACGCGCGACATGTCCCGCTCGCCCCAGAACCAGCTCCAGCTGGCGCCCTGGCAGGCCAGCCTGGACGCCGCGGTGTCCACGGGCGACGTGTACTCGGCGGCCCTGCCGCTGACGACCGAGGCCGCCTGCAACGACATCGGCCAGATCTACGGCGGGCCCGTCGTGGCCGTGGTGGACGCCAAGACCTACTCGGCGGCCGACCTGTTCGCCGCCGGCTTCGTCGACAACGCCGTGGGGCCCCTGGTGTCGGTGGGCGAGGCCAGCGGCGGGGGAGGGGCCGAGGTGTGGACCGACCCGACGGTGCGCGACGCCCTGCTGGGGACCCGCTTCGAGCAGGCCGAGCTGCCGGGGGGCGCGGGGTTCACCATCGCGGTGCGCCGGGCGGTGCGCACCGGCGACGCGGTGGACGCGGCGGGCTCGGGCATCGAGGACGTCGGCGTCCGCAACACCGCCGGGGTCCACGACACGACGCTGCGGGACCTCGACGACAACCAGGACCTGTACGAGGCGTGCGGCCAGATCCTGGCCCGCGAGCCGCGCACCTCGCTCCGGCTCAAGCTCGGCGCCGAGGGCGTGCGGGTCACGACGGAGGGCCTCGACCGCCTGGACGTGGTGGTGGACGACCGGCCCCGGCCCAGCATCGACCTCACCACGGGCACGCCGGTCGACGTGGCGCTCCCGGCCGGCTGGGGCCGGGCCGAGCTCCTGGGCTACGAGGGCGCGGTGCTCCGCCAGCGCCGGCTGCTGCCGCCGCCCTGACCGTCAGGCGTTCCAGTCCCTCAGCTCGTAGCTGGCCGCGATGCCCTCGCGCACGAACGGGTCGCCGGCCACGAACGCCTCGGCCGCGGCCCTGTCGGTGAAGATGGCCATGGAGCCGTGGGCCAGGACGTCGGCGAACGTACCGATCATGAGCAAGGTGCCGTCGGCCACGAACTTGCCGAACCACTCGGAATGGGCGGGGAAGATCTCCGGCGCCCTGGTCAGCGCGTCCTCGGCGGCGGTGTAGAGCACGACGCACTTCATCGCAGGGCCTCCTCGACGGTCCCGGTCATCCGCTCCAGGATCATGGCCCAGCCCCGCGAGTAGGCGCCGCCGGTGTAGCCGCCGGGCTCGGCGCAGTCCTCGCCCCGCTGCTCGGCGGTCAGGGCCTCCCAGCCCCGGTGCTCGACCGCCACCCGGGTGAGGGCCGGGCCCTCGACCCGGAAGGTGAGCTCGACCTCGGTGGGCGCCGGGGTGTTCAGCCACGACATGACGAAGCGTTCGGGCGGCTCCCACACGCTGAGCTCGCCCCACGTCCTGGTCGTGCCGTCGTCCCACTCCTCGTAGAAGCGCCCGCCGGCCCGGGGCTCCAGCACCACGCGCCGGACCCGCTCCTTGCCCACCGAGTGGGTGACCTTGGGCCACCAGGCGTCGATGGTGCGCACGAACGTCTCGAACGTCGCCTCCCTCGGCGCCCGCACCAGCGTCGACTGGCGGACCGGCGGGACCGAGCCCACCGCGGGGGTGATCGTCATGGCTGCTCCGTCTCCTGTCCTGCGTGCTCGGCCTCGACGATGCGGCGGGCCACGTCCAGCGCGTTGGACCAGATGTCGTCGAGGTAGGCCCGCAACCCTTCCAACCCTTCGGGCCGGGCCCGGTAGATCCGCCGCGTCCCCTCCCGCCGCTCGGAGAGCAGGCCCGCGCCCTTGAGGACGGTCAGGTGCTGGCTGACCGTCGTCCGGTTCACGTCGAACGCGGCGGCGATCTCACCCGCGGCCAGCTCCTCGTGGGCGACGAGGCGGAGGATCGCCCGGCGCCGCGGCTCGACCAGCGCCCGCATGGCGTCGTCGGCCTCGTCCCCCAGTTCGTACGCCAGGTTGTTCGTCAACGCCCACGAACGTTAGTGAGCACGAACATAGGCGTCAACGTCAGCCTCCGGCAGCCTCCGCGGCCAGCGTCTCGGCGGCCACGCGCTGCAGCACGGCCTGGCGGGTGGCGCTGGTGGGATCGTCCGGCTCCACCAGGGTGGTGAGGCCGGCGAGGGGCCGGTCGTACAGGGCGGCGAACCACAGGTAGGTGACGACGTCCATGGTCGGCTGGGTGGCGTGGCCCAGCGCGTCACGGAACAGCTGGGACTGGCGGTCCACGCCCGGGAGCGCCCCGGCCACGACCGCCTCGCGCAGCCGCAGCACGGCCTCGCCCGCGGGGACCAGGGTGGTCACCGACCGGCCGTGGCGCTCGTCGATGGCCGCGAGCTGCGCGCGGAGGCGTCCGAGCTGGGCGCCCATGCGCTCCCGCAGCGCGGCCAGCTCGGCGGGGCCCGCGTGGTCGCGGTCCTCGTTGGTCCCCACGGCGTCGGGCGCCGGCCCCGGGGCGAGGCCGTGGCGGGCCTGCATGATCGCCCCGGTCGAGGCGTCGCCCCACGAGTGCTGGACCATGACCCGCACGTCGGGGTTGTGGGCCAGCGCCAGGTCGGCGAACCGGTCGATGGCGGGGTCGGGCACGACCACGTTGGACGCCAGCGTCAGCACCTCGACCCGGCCGGTCCGCAGCGCCTGCTTGACCTCGTTGTCCTCGCCGCCCCGCTCCCAGTGCTGGCTCGGGGTGGAGCCGCCGATCATGTCCCAACCCTCGGCCCAGTGACCGGTGATGCCCGCCTCCCGGGCCAGGTAGATGAGCGGCCGCACGATGAACATGTGGAAGCTGTGGCCGACGAAGTACACCCGCAGGCCGGCCGGCAGCGGTGGCGCAGTGGCGGTCATCATCCCCCCGGACGTCATCCCGGGCTCGGCCCCGGATCGCCTGACTTCACCCTACCCGGGTGGGTCCTGCGGCCACGGTCGGCGGCCACCATGGCGGGGGTGAAGGCGACGAACATCCGCCGGCTGCTGGCCGCCATCTGGGCGGACCCGCGGGGCCGGCGCTGGCTGCTGCTGTCCCAGGCCGCGCTGGTGGGCCAGGTGGTGTTCGACCTGCTCATCCCGCAGGCGATCCGCAACCTGGTCAACAACGGGATCCTGGCCGGCGACATCGACGCGGTGGTCAACGGCGCGCTGTGGATGGCGGTCTTCGCCGTGGCCAGCGCCGCGTTCGCCACCGGGGTCGCCTGGTTCGCGGCCCAGGTGGGCGAGGAGGTGGGCCACCGGCTCCGGTCGTCGGTCTACCGCCGCGTGACCCAGCTGTCCTGGGGCAACGTCGACCGGCTGGAGACCAGCGACCTGCTGGTGCGGCTGACCACCGACGTCAACCAGGTCCGCACGGTCGTCACCAGCAGCGTGACCACCCTGCTGCGGGCCCCGCTGATGATCGTGGGCGCCATCGTGATCCTGCTGGCCATCGAGGCCCGCCTGGCCGTGGTCATGATCGTCTTCCTGCCGATCGTGATCGGGGTCCTCGCCTTCTACCAGCGGACCGGCGCCCCCCTGTACCGGGCGGTGCTGGCCCGCTTCGACGGCCTCAACCAGGTGCTGCAGGAGAACATGGCCGGCGTCCGGGTGGTCAAGGCGTTCGTGCGCCGGGACTACGAGAACGAGCGCTTCGGCCATCACAACCGCGACCTCCAGGCCGCGGCCACCGACGCCCAGCGGGCCGCGGCCCTGCTCAACCCGGCGCTGCTGCTGGTCGTCAACCTCGGCCTGGCCGGGGCGCTGTGGGTCGGCGGCGACCTGGTGATCGACGGGACCATCGAGCTGGGCTCGGTGTTCGTCCTGCTCAACTACCTGGTGGCGGTGATGATCCCGCTGGTGCTGCTGTCGGTGCTGCTGCCCCAGATCGCCTCGGCCGACTCATCCGTGGGCCGCATCCTGGAGGTGCTCGGCACCGAGGCCGACGTCACGGACCGCCCCGATGCGCCGGCACTGGCCGACGCCGCGGGCGGCACGGTCCGGGGCCGGGTCGCCTTCGAGGGCGTGAGCTTCGCCTACCTCGGGCCCGACGGGACCCCGAACCCGACGCCGGTGCTGCACGACATCGACCTCGTGGCCGAGCCCGGCCAGGTGGTGGCCATCCTCGGCGCCACCGGGTCGGGGAAGTCCACGCTGGTCAACCTCATCATCCGCAGCTACGACGTCACCGCCGGCCGGGTCACGATCGACGGCGTCGACGTCCGGGACGTCACCCGGGAGTCGCTGCTCACCGCGGTCACGCCGGTCCTCCAGCAGCCCAGCCTGTTCAGCGGGACCATCGAGGCCAACCTGCGCTTCGGCGCCGGCGCCGGTGCGGGCGACGGCGGCAACGGTGAGGGGCCCGCCGTCGACGTGGTGACCGCGGCCCGGGCCGCCGAGGCGGCGAGCTTCGTGGAGGACCGGCCCGACGGCTACCGCGGGGAGGTCAAACGCCGGGGGGCGAACTTCTCGGGCGGCCAGCGCCAGCGGCTGTCCATCGCCCGGGCCCTGGTGCGCCGGCCGCAGGTCCTGATCCTCGACGACACCACCAGCGCCCTCGACGTGGCCACCGAGGGCCGCGTGCAGGACGCCATCCGCGACCTGATGGGGGAGAGCACGGTGTTCCTGGTGGCGCAGCGGATCAGCGCGGTGCTGACGGCCGACGTGATCGTCGTGCTGGAGGAGGGCCGCATCGTGGCCAAGGGCAGCCACCGCGAGCTGCTCCGGTCCAGCCCGGAGTACCGGGGCATCTACGAATCCCAGCTGGGGGCGGTGCCTTCCGATGCCTGACGACGTGCTCTCCCCGATCGAGACGGCTCCGAAGCGCAAGCCGCTGCGCCGGCTCATGGGCTACGTGTGGCAGTCACCCGGCCGGGTGGCGGTGGTGGCCATCCTCAGCTTTGCCGGCACGCTGCTCGCCCTGATCCCCGCGGTCATGGTGGGCGCGATCATCAACGGCCCCATCGCCGACGGCGACCTCGACGACCTGCGCAGCTCGCTGATCCTGCTGATCCTGATCGCGGCCGTCGGCTTCGTGGCCATGTGGTTCGGCGGCCGGGTGCTGGCGGTCGCCGCCCAGGACGCCATGTTCCGCCTCCGCAAGGAGGTGTTCGAGCACACCCAGGGCCTGTCGCTGCGGTTCTTCGACCGCCAGCCCATCGGGGACCTGATGAGCCGGATCACCAACGACCTCGACTCGGTCAACCAGCTCTTCGACAAGGGGCTCTACCCGGCCATCAACTCCGTGTTCACGCTCCTGATCACCACGGTGCTGATGTTCTTCGTGAGCTGGCAGCTCTCGATCGCGGTGGTCCTCATCGCCCCGCTGATCCTGGGGATGATGCAGTTCACGTCGCGCTACTCGGGCCCGGCCTTCGCCGCCCTGCAGGAGCGCACCGGCGCCCTCAACGGCGCGGCCGAGGAGCTCATCACCGGCGACCGCACGGTCAAGGCATACCGGGCCGAGCCCGTCGCCATCGCCCAGCTGGAGGCGCTGAGCGAGCAGGCCCGGGAGGCGGGGACGCGGGCCAACTTCATCGCCCTCACCGCCATGCCGCTGTCCTCGCTGCTGTCGAACCTCGACGTGGCCCTGGTGGGCCTGGCCGGCGGCTGGCTGTCCCTGCGGGGCACGGTCGACGTCGGCACCGTGGCGTCGTTCTTCATCTTCGCCCGCACCTTCAGCCGGCCCCTCAACCAGTTCGCCCAGATCCTCAACATGGCGCTCCAGGCCCAGGCCGGGTCCACACGTGTGTTCGAGATCCTCGACGAGCAGCCCGAGATCGTGGACCGGGCCGGCGCGACGGACATCGAGCGGGTCGAGGGCGACGTCGAGATGGAGCACGTGGACTTCTCCTACGTGGAGGGCGTGCCCATCCTGCGCGACGTCAGCCTCGTCGCCCGGCCCGGCCAGAAGATCGGCCTGGTGGGCCCGACCGGGGCGGGCAAGTCCACGATCATCAACGTGATCACCCGCTACTACGACGTCCAGGCCGGCGACATCCGCCTCGACGGCGGGAGCATCTACGACGTCACCCAGGAGAGCCTGCGCGAGCGGGTCGGGATGGTCCTCCAGGAGCCGTACCTGTTCTCCGACACCGTGATGGCCAACATCCGCTACGCCCGCCTCGACGCCACCGACGAGGAGTGCATCGCCGCGGCGCAGGCGGCCAGCGCCCACGGCTTCATCACCACGCTGCCGCAGGGCTACGAGACGGTCCTGGCCGGCGGCGGGTCCAGCCTCAGCCAGGGCCAGCGCCAGCTCATCACCATCGCCCGCATCGTGCTGGCGGACCGGCCGGTCCTGATCCTGGACGAGGCGACCTCCAGCGTCGATACCCGCACCGAGCGCAAGCTCCAGGAGGCCCTGGCGACGATGATGCACGGGCGCACCAGCTTCGTGATCGCCCACCGGCTCTCGACCATCCGCGACGCCGACGTGATCGTCGCCATCGCGGAGGGCCGGGTGGTGGACGTGGGCAGCCACGACGAGCTCATGGCGGCCGGCGGCTTCTACCACGACCTGTACATGAGCCAGTTCCGGGGCGACGCCACGCCCACCACCGTCTGAGCGCCGGCCGCCCTATGCGGCCGGGATGGCGTTGGCGCTGTAGGGCGTCGTGGGCGTGGGCGGTGTCGTGAAGCGGGCGTTGGGCAGGTAGAGCCGCGACCCGAAGCGGGCCACGGTGGTGGGCACGTCGAAGCGGGGGTCGGTGACCCGGGTCTTCACCGTGCCGGTCGTGCCCGCGGGGTCGAGGCGGATGACCGCCACCTGGTTGTTCGCGTTCTGGACCACGTACAGGGTGCGGTCGGTCACGAGGATCCCGTCGCCGTTGGGGACGCCCTCGACGCCGAGGTCGATGCCGGTGGTGGCGCCGGTGGCGGGATCGACCCGGAACAGCCGCCCGGTGTTGGACTGCACGACGATGAGCCCTGAGCCGTCGGGCGTGCGGGTGATGCCGTTGAGGTTGAACCCCGGGGCGGGCACGAAGTCGCCGGTCAGCGGGACGGTGACGACCTCGGCCTGGGTGGCGATGCGGCCGCTGTGGAACCGCGGCACCTTGTACAGCACGGGGTTGAGCGAGTCGGTGAACCAGGCGGCGTCGGGCGTGAGTGCGACGTCGTTGACGAACGAGGTCCCCGTCGTGAACGTGTAGGAGGCCAGCACGTCACCCGTGCCGGCGTCGATGATCCGCCCGTTGCCGCCGGGCCCGCCGGCCACGTACAGCCGGTTCCGCCCGTCGAGCTTCA
>DATBGF010000275.1:0-5073 GCA_036558145.1 Acidimicrobiales bacterium | reverse complement strand
TTCCACGCCCTGCCGCTGCAGACCGCGGTGACCGAGCCGTACTGGGGCGAGGACGGGTCGGCCACCGCCGGGCAGGCGGCCACGCTGGTGGTCATCGCCGCCGTGGCGGTCTGGCTGATCGTCGAGGCTCGGGCCGCGCTGCTCAGGCCAGGAGACGCCTGAGGAACCGGCACGATTCCTCAGGCGCCTCGCCGCGGGCGTCGGCGAGGGCGGTCAACAGGAACCCGGCCAGGTACGCATGCGCCCGCGCTGCCTCGCCCACGTCGGCGAAACCGTCGGCCAGCAGCTCGGCAGCCGCGGGCTCACCCCTGACGGTCCCCTCCACCAGGCTCAGCGCGAGGCGAGCGAGCTCTCGATCTGTGCTCACGGAGGAAGCATCGCTCACCGACCGCCGGCGGGAGCACCGGCGGCCGTGAGCGACGAGCTTCCTCAGGCGGTGTAGGCGTCGAACAGGGTCTGCTCGATGCGGTTGCCGTCCCGGTCCGTGGCGTCGACCCGCAGGCTGACCGCGGTGCCGGCCGACGCCCGGGGCAGGGTGACCCGGTAGCGGCCGCCGCCCTGGGGTTGGACCGTGGCCGGGCGCCAGGTGGTGCCGCCGTCGGTGGAGGTGTCGACCTGGAACGACGTCACCGGCCGGGAGGTCGTCCCGGTGACCTGGTGGACCGTGAAGGTCGCCACCCGGCCGGTCGGGCGGTTGAGGTCGTCGAGCGGGAGCCCGTAGTCGACCACCAGCAGCGGGATCCGCTCCTGGGACACGGTGGGGTCGGAGGGCGCCGCCGAGCGGAACGTCCAGGCCGTGGTGCTGTGGTGCAGGTACGGGCTCTGGCCGCGCTGCTCGTACGCGATCCGGTAGGTGGCCGGTTCCGGCGGGACCGTGAACTCGGCGAACGGGTCGATGGCCCGGCCGATCTCGACGCCGTCGCGCTCCAGGACCAGGGTGGACGGGCTCGGTGACGTGCAGCCGAACCGGTCCGGTCCGTCCTGGAACGGGGACAGCCACACCTGGAGCGTGCCCGGCGTGCGCAGCACCGGCGTCGGCTGGCAGAACGAGCCGCCGAACGGCGTCCCCACCGGCCCCGGGTAGAGGGGCCGGCTCAACCAGTCCAGCCGGGTGGGGCTGCCGGCCGAGTAGGCGCGGCCCTCGTCCATGCTCAGCGCGATGGACCTGGCGAAGATCGGCTCCTCGCCGCCGTTGCCGAAGAACCCGGGACCGAAGACGATGCTCTCCCAGGTCACCCCGGCCGTCACGAACGCGGTGCGCCGCAGCGGGAGCGGGCCGACCGAGTCGAGGTTCATGAGCGACTCCGAGATCGGGTAGCGGCGGTCGCCGGTGCCACCGCTGCCGTCGGGGTCGCGGTGGAAGTGCTCGTGCAGGGTGGCCAGGTCGTGCTGGTCCGCCCGGGTGATGACGGGCGCCGGATCCAGGGTGTGGGCCACCGGCGTGACGATGTCGTAGACGAACGGGCTGGCCGTGGCGGTGACGGTCACGGGCTCCCCGGCCGAGGCGGCCGCCTGGAGCCGGGCTGCGGCCGGACCGGTGGCGATCACCGTGGCGATGTCGGCCCAGCGGAACGGGAACACCGCGTTGAGCGTCGCGTAGGCCCGGTCGGGGGCGACGAACGCGACGGCGGCGGCACCGGCATCGACGGCCCGCTGGGTCACCGCGGCCCGTTCCGAGCGGGTGAGGGGCAGCGTGACGACCGCGAGCCGCCCCGCGCTGCCGGCCAGGTCGCTGCCGTCACCGGCGTCGAAGGCGGTCAGGGCGAGGTCCCCCTCGGGCGGCTCCTGGCCGCCCTGGGCGGTGGTCAGCGGGAGCGTCTCGCCGCCCACCCGAGCGGTGAACGGCTGCGTCTGGAGCCGGAAGGTGGTGGACGTCGAGAAGACGTCGGCGTCGGCTTCCAGCGGCGTCACCTGGACCGCGGGCGCCGGGTAGAAGGAGAAGGCACCCAGGCCGACGCCGAACCCACCGGTGCCTGCCTTCGGCGTGGTGACCACGTCGACGCTGCTGAACATGGGCGGCGCGGTGTCGCGGTGCTCGACCGACGGCCGCAGGGGCACGGCGGCGGCGCCGTCCAGCAGGATCGTGGTGTCCTCGGCGAGCGTCACGTCGGGCTCGCCCACCAGGGCGACCACGTCGGCGGTCGGGTCCTCGTCGCCGAAGGGCGACAGCGGCCCGACCTCGCCCAGCACCGAGTACCGGCCCGCGGGCACGGCCAGCGTCAGGCTGCCGGAGAAGAACCACAGCTGCCCGAACTCGGCGAAGTCGTCGAGGTTGGCGATGGCCACCAGCGCCTGAGCGTCGGTGGCGCCCGAACCCCGGGGCGGGGTGGCCTCCAGGGTGAGGTTCACCGTCGGGGGCGTGGCGTGCAGCCCGATGGGCGTGCGCACGTCGTCGGGCTCGCCCGCCGGTCCCTCGGGGTCGGCCGTGACCGTCCCCGTGTACAGGCCCGCGCCGAGCGCGGGGCCGTCGATGGTGACGGTCGCGCTCCCGGTGGCGCCCGGCGCCAAGGCCAGCGAGGCGGGCGAGACCGAGACGGCGTCGACGGGCGAGCCGTGGCGGTCCTCCAGCGAGACCGACAGGTCCAGGGTCTCGGGCTCGCTGCCGGTGTTGGTCCAGGAGAAGGTCTCGGCGTGGGGCGCGGTGCGGGGATCGGCCAGCACGACGTCGGCCACGTCGCGCTCGGGCCGCACGGTGGCGTCCAGGGCGTCCCCGATGTCGAGCCGGCCGGCCCCGACGTCGAAGCCGTCGCCCTCGATCGGATCGGCCGAGCCGACCAGCGCGTCCTTGAGCTGCGCGGCGGTCCAGTCCGGGTGCTGCTGGACCAGGTCGGCGGCGGCCCCCGCCACGTGCGGTGTGGCCATCGAGGTGCCCGACACCGACGTGAACAGGCCGTCCACCGGGTCGCCCAGGCTGGTGCCCGCGGCCCGGGCGGCCACGATGTCGACGCCCGGCGCCACGACCTCGGGCTTGAGCGCGAAGCTGCCGGTCATCGGCCCGCGGCTGGAGAAGTCGGCCACCGCGTCGGACCCGTCCACCGCGCCCACGGTGAGCGCCCGGTCCGACGTCCCGGGGATCTCGACGCTGGCGCTGACGGGGCCGCTGTTGCCCGCGGCGATCACGAACAGCGTCTGGAACTGGTCGCTGAGGGCGTCCACCGCCAGCGACAGCGGATCGCTGCCGTCGCTGGAGAACGGCGCCCCCAGGCTCATGTTGACCACGTCGGCCTGGGGGGCGGCCCACTCCATCCCCGCGATCACGTCCGATTCGTTGCCGAACCCGGTGTCGTCGAGCACCTTGCCGACCAGCAGGCTCGTGCCCGGGGCCACGCCCGAGCGCTCGCCGGCCACGATGGAGGCGACGTGGGTGCCGTGCCCGACGCGGTCGACGGTGTCGGGGCTGACGCTGAAGTTCTCCTGGGCGACGACCCGGCCCGCCAGGTCGGGGTGGGTGGCGTCGATGCCGGTGTCCAGCACCGCCACCGTCACGCCCGAGCCGGTGAAGCCCGCGGCCTGGGCGCGGTCGGCTCCGACCTGGGCGAGGTTGCCGGGCGACGCCTGGGCCGCGGCGCGGGACCGGGACGGTGCGGACGCGGTGGTCATCCGCCGGTCCAGCCACACATGCGTGGGCCCGGCGGACGCGGCCCGCAGGCCCGCGCCCGGCGACTGCGCCAGGGACGCGAGCAGGGCATCGGCCGCGGCGGTGTCGCCCTTGGGCACCTCGGTGGCCACCGCCCCGATGCTGGGCAGCGGCTGCTCGCCGGCGGCGGCCAGGGACGAGCGGCTCGCGGCGCTGGGCGCACCCTGCACGATGAGCGGCGTCGAGTCCGTGCCCGCGTCGTCGTAGCCCTGGCGGATCAGGCCGGTGACGTTGAACAGCTCACGGTCGAGCACCCGGTCCACCAGGGACGTGACCGCCAGCGGGAACACGTACAGCTCGCCGTCGGGCAGGCGCACCGTCTGCACCGGCCCATCGGCCCCCGAGCGCAGCGAGGCGCTGACCCGTCCGTCGCCGTCGGCGCGCACGTCGATCACCTCGCCGGTCAGCAGCGTGACCGACCACCGGCCCCCGGCCGGCAGCACCCCGGTGGGGGTCTCCGCCTCGGCGCTGGCCGCGGCGGGGCGAGGTCCCTCGGCGCTGGTCACGGTGCCGAGCACCGCCATGAGCACCGCGAGCACTGTCGCCAGCCGGCGGCCCAGGTGGAGCGGGCGGGCGTGGTCCCGTGCTGAGGTCATGGACGTCTCCCGTTGTCGACACCGTCGACAGCAGACGCCCGAGGCGCCTCGCGCGTTCCGTTTGCGGAAGGATTGTCCGCAGGAGGTGGACATGGGCGACGAGGTGATGGACGAGGTCGACGGCTGGGCCGGGCGAGCCGAGCGGATCGCCGTGGCCGGCGAGCAGGTGGCCCTGGTCGACGTTCCGCCGGACCGGCCCGGCGGGGCTCCCCCGCTGCTGGTCGTGCACGGTTTCCCCACGTCGTCGATCGACTTCGCCCCCGTGATCGGGCGGCTGGCCGCTGGGCGCCGGGTCGTGCTGGTGGACCTGCCGGGGTACGGCCTGTCGGACAAGCCCGACCGGGCCTACTCGCTGTTCGGGCAGGCCGACGTGGTCGAGGCGGTGGCGCGGGACCGGGCCCTGTCCGAGGTCGACCTGCTGACCCACGACATGGGCGACTCGGTCGGCGGCGAGCTGCTGGCCCGCACGATCGCCGGGGAGTCGCCGCTGCGGGTCCGGCGCCGGGTGCTGACCAACGGGTCGATCTACCTGGACCTGGCGCACCTCACCGACGGCCAGAAGTTCCTCCGCTCGCTGCCCGACGAGATGCTGCCCGAGGGCGGTGGGCCCGACGCCGAGGCCCTGGCCGCCACCCTGGCCGCGCTGTGCGCCCCCACGCCGCCGGCGACCGAAGCCGCCCGCCACCTCCGGGCCGGCGCCGAGCTCGTCGTGCGCTCCCGTGGGGTGCGGCTGCTCCCCCGCCTGATCCGCTACCTCGACGAGCGCGCCCGCCACGAGGACCGCTGGACCGGCGCCATCGAGTCCCACCCCGCCCCGCTCACCGTGGTCTGGGGCCGGGG
>DATBGF010000274.1:0-3932 GCA_036558145.1 Acidimicrobiales bacterium | reverse complement strand
GGACGGCCCTGGGCCCCACGCCGTGCAGCGCGAGCAGGTCATCCGACCGGTGGTGGGTCAGATCGGCCAGGCGCGTGATGCCTTGGGCCGCAAGCGCCCGGGTCGCTGGGGCTCCTATCTGCGGCAAGGTCCCGTCGTCTGTCATCGTCGCTCCTTCCCGAGAGGACAGGGTTGCGGATACGACGTTGGACATCCGGCGAACTCATCGCCGAGCCGGCCGTCAGGGCAGGTGGCGGTCCCAGGCGAAGTCCACGGGGACCAGGAAGGGCGCGGCCAGCAGCGGGACGGCGTCGCCCCCCGCCCAGCGCTCGGCCAGGACGGGCCGGAGTGCCTCGGCGGTGGCGAGCGGGTCGCCGTCCAGGTAGCAGTAGGTGATCTGGCGGCCCTCGGTCCGGGCCCACCAGGCGCCGGCCACGCCGGCCACGTCGGTGAGCGACCCGGCCGAGGCCTCGCCCCGCTCCACCAGCAGGTAGACGCCGGTGACCGGGCGCCAGGGCAGCACCGCGGCGCTCACGTCGAGGCGGCCGGCGGCGGCGGTGCCCGCGAGGTCGTAGGTGCCGACCTCCACGCTGGGCAGCCGCCAGGACATGCGCCCGGCCTCGGCCAGGGTCTTGGCCAGGCCGCCGAGCTCGGTGACCGCACCGGGGTCGGCGAACAGGTAGGTCATCACGTGGTCGACGCCGTCGTAGGGGTCCTCGCTCGCGGCCCGGGCCGCCCGGCAGGCGGGGGTGGAGACCAGCCGCTGGGCGCCCCGGAGGGCGGCGAGGCGGTGGATCTCGGGCCGGTGGTCGAGCGCGTGCCAGGCGAGGTACTCCGCGTCCCGACCTCGCGGTTCGCGGCCCGCCATGGCCACGAACAAGGTCGTGACGTCGGGCATGGCCGCCAGTCTTACCGCACCTTGTGGCCGGGCGCGACCCGAGTGTTAGTTTTCGTCCGTGGGAGGTCCGCAGACGACGCCGTGCGCCCTGCCCGCCCGCGCCTGGTGGGACGACCAGCTGGTGGCCTCCTCCAGCGGCACCGTCCGGGAGGACCGGGACGGCGGGGCGCCGCGCCTGTGGTTCCCGGCCTCGGACGTCCGCTTCGACCTGCTCGGGGAGCGCGCCGGCTACGAGGTGCAGGGGGAGTGGGTCGCGTTCGAGCACGACCGGGCCCGGGTCGAGCTGGAGGACGGCGCCACCGTCAAGCGCTTCCCGACCTGGGGCGACGCCACCGACCTGATCGACATGCTGGACGTGCGGCCCGCGGAGGATGGCGGCTACGTCAGCGTCGCCCGGGCCGACTGGCGCCGCCCGGTCACCGACGGCAGCCAGATGCTGGCCCAGGCCCTGGTGGCCGCGGGCCGCCACGCTCCCGGGCGCCGGGCGGTGTCGGCCCACATGGTGTTCATGCGGGCCGCCGACGCCCGCCGGCCGCTGCGCTTCGACCTCGACGAGCTGAGCACCGGCCGGACCTTCACGACCCTGGCCGCCCACGTCAGCCAGGAGGGGCGGGGCATCGCCCACGGCACGCTGCTGCTCGACGCCACCGCCCCCGACGTCATCCGCCACGCGGTGCCCGCCCCGGACGTGGCCGGCCCCGAGGACAGCGAGCCGTACGACATGTCGGTCACCGGGCGGGACCTGCGCATCGTGGACGGCGCCTACAGCGGCGATCCCGACGCGCCGGTGGGCCCGCCGGTGCTCGACGCCTGGGTGCGGTTCCGCGACGTCCCCGGCGACCCCTACCTGCACGCGGCCCTCATGGCCCAGTTCACCGGGCACCTGTCCATCGCCGCCGGGCTGCGGCCGCACGAGGGGATCGGCCAGCGCGAGGCCCACCGGACCCTGTCCACCGCCATCAACGCCATCGCCCTGTCCCTGCACGGCGAGGTGCGGGCGGACCGCTGGATGCTCTACCGCCACCGCTCGACGTTCGCGGGCGACGGCATGACCCATGCCGAGTGCCGGGTCCACGACGAGGACGGTGCGCTGGTCGCCTCGTTCTCGGTGGACGCCATGGTGCGCCGCTTCGCCGGCAGCGGCAGCGGCCCAGTCGACGACAGGACGGCGCTGTGAGCCTGACCTCGGGCCGCGGGCCGCTCGGTCCCCGCCCCGCCGGGCGGTTCAGCGCGCCGATCCGGCCCGGCACGGTCTACGTCGAGCCGTTCCGCCGCCGGGTGCGGGCGGAGGCCGGCGGCCGGACCGTGGTCGACTGCGACCGGGCGCTGCTGGTCCACCGCCCCGGCTCGCCCCCCGCCTGGGCCTTCCCGGCCGCCGACGTGACGGTGGCGGCGGTCGAGCCCGAGCCCGAGGCGCCGGGCTACGTGCAGGTCCCCTGGGACGCGGTCGACGCCTGGTACGAGGAGGACGAGCAGGTGTTCATGCACCCGCGCAACCCGTACCACCGGGTCGACAGCGTGCGGACCAGCCGGCGCCTGCGCGTCGAGGTGGCGGGGACCGCCCTGGTCGACACCGACGACACGCTCGGCGTGTACGATACCGCGCTCGAGCCGCGGCTCTACGTGGCCCGCGAGCACGTCCGCATGGACCTGCTGGAGCCCAGCGCCACGACCACGTACTGCCCGTACAAGGGCACGGCGTCCTACTGGAGCGCGGTGGTGGGCGACGTCACGGTGGCCGACGTGGCCTGGTCCTACGACGACCCGCTGCCCGAGAGCCTGCCGCTGGGCACGATGCTCAGCTTCGACGAGGCCCGGGCCGCGGTCAGGGCCGACCTCCCGCCGCCGGCCGCACCACCCGACCCGGCCGCTCGTCCGTGAGCTCGTCCGCCTCGACCAGGGCCCGGCCGTTGACCAGCGTGAGGTCGTAGCCGTGGGCCCGCTGGACGTAACGCTGGGCGCCGAGGGGGAAGTCCGCCACCATCTCGGGGGCGTCGAGGCCCAGGCGGTCGAGGTCGATCACGTTGACGTCGGCGTAGGCGCCGGGCGCCAGCACGCCCCGGCCGGCGATCCCGTAGAGCTCGGCGCCCTCGGCCGTGAGCTTGTGGACCGCCCGGCCCACGTCCAGCAGGCCCTGCTCCCGCACCCAGTGCTCGAGCAGGTAGGTGGACTGGCCGGCGTCCATCGTCAGCGCCACGTGGGCGCCGGCGTCGGCCACGCCCACCACGACGTCGGGGTTCGTGAGCATCTGGGCCACGGCGTCGAGGTCCTGGTTGAGCACGGGGTAGTAGAGGAGGCCCCGCCCGCCGGTCTCCACCGTGAAGGCGACGAACGCGCCCGCGGGCGTCGTCCCGCGGCGCTCGGCCTCGGCGGCCAGGCTGTTGGCCGGACCGACGTCGTAGCGGGCCCGGCCGGGAGGCAGCAGGTAGAGCTTGGCGGGATCCTTGGGCGCCAGCGGGCCCGACAGGTTCCGGGGCTCGCCGGCCTCGTCGACCAGCCGGGTGCGGAGCGCCTCGTCGCCCAGGGCCGTCACCCGGTCGGGGAACGCCCGGGCCATGAGCTCGGCCCAGGCGGGCAGGTCGTCGTAGGGCGTGCGGCCCACCAGGCCGTAGACGATGCCGGTGCCGCGGGCGGACGTCTGGGGCCGCAGGTCGGCGCCCCGCTCCCGGGCCCCGGCCACCTGCTCCATCACCCAGGCCCACAGGCCGGGGCGGCGGTCGCTCTGGGTGATCGTGAACGTGAGCGGCCGGCCCGCGGCCCGGCTGACGGCCTCCATCCAGGCCATCTCGGCGACCGAGTTCTCGCGGTCGGGGCCGTCCCGCTCGCCGATGCGGGGGACGACCTCGACGGTGCCCCGGCCCCGGTCCCCGAGCGCGCCGGCCAGGGCGGCCAGCTCCGCGGGCCGGGCGTAGGTGCCGGGGATGGGCCGGCCGTCGGGCACAGTGTGCAGGAAGCTGCGCGAGGTGGAGAACCCCAGCGCGCCGCCGTCGATGGCCTCGCCCACGAGCGCGGCCATGCGGGCCACGTCGTCCTGGCCCGCGGGGGCGTCGTCCAG
>DATBGF010000273.1:0-4945 GCA_036558145.1 Acidimicrobiales bacterium | reverse complement strand
GATGTTCGATTCCGTCTGCTGCCCGGCTGCCGGTGAGCCGCTGGCCCGCCCGCTCGGCCGGGTGGCCGGGTACTGAGGCGGGGTCCGCGATGTTCGATTCCGTCTGCTGCCCGGCTGCCGGTGAGCCGCTGGCCCGCCCGCTCGGCCGGGTGGCCGGGTACTGAGCCGGGGTCGGTCGTGTCCGAGCCTGCGCATCCGGACCATGCCGAGCTGACGGCCGCCCTCGACGCGTTCGCTTCCGGCTCGCCGGCCGAGGCGGCCGACGTGGCCCGGATCCGGGCGCTCGTGGCGGCGGGTGATCCCTACAGCCGCTCGCTGCCGCTGCACGTGACGTGCTCGGCGCTGGTGGTCCACCCGCCGACCGGGCGGGTGCTGCTGCGCTGGCACGAACGCCAGCAGAGCTGGCTGCAGGTCGGCGGGCACGTCGATCCGGGCGAGTCCAGCCCGCCCGCCGTCGCCCTGCGGGAGGCGGAGGAGGAGACGGGCCTCGACGACCTCGTCCCCGTGCCCGGGCCGGAGCCCCGGCTGGTGCACGTCGTGATCGTCCCCGTGCCCGCCGGCAAGGGCGAGCCGGCGCACGAGCACGCCGACATGCGCTATGTCTTCGCCACCGAGCGGCCCGACGCCGTCGTCCCGGAGTCGCCGGGCGCCCACCTGCGCTGGCTGCCGTACGACGAGGCCCGCGAGCTCGCGGGCCCGGACAACCTGCGGGTCACGCTGGCCCTCACCGAGGCGCTGGTGCCTGGACGTCAACCGGAGGTCGAAGGTTGAGGGTTCCCGCTGACCTGGGCATCTGTCCCCTGCGGGTGCCAGAGCGATACGGTCGCCGGCCGTGACCCGGCTCTACACCGGCAAGGGCGACGACGGCACCACCGGGCTGCTGTACGGCGGTCGGGTGCCCAAGGACTCGCCCCACCCGCGGGCGACGGGGGCGGTCGACGAGGCGCAGGCGGTCATCGGGGTGGCCCGCTCGCTGGCCGAGCGGGGCGGCGAGCTCGACCGGGCACTGACCCAGGTGTGCCGGGACCTGTGGGTGCTCATGGCCGAGCTGGCCACGCTGCCCGAGTCCCACGACAAGCTGACCGACGGCCAGACGCGGGTGTCGGCGGCGATGCTGGCGGGGATCGAGGCGCTCGTCGACGACCTCGGGTCCCGCTTCGAGGCGCCCGCCCAGTTCGTGGTCCCGGGCCAGACGCCGCTGGCCGCCCAGCTCGACGTGGCGCGCACGGTGGTCCGGCGGGCCGAGCGGGAGTCGGTGGCGGCCACGGTGGAGGGCTCGCTGGTGCTGCCGTACCTCAACCGGCTGTCGTCCCTGCTGTGGGTGCAGGCCCGCTGGGTGGAGGGGGAGCACCTGCTCACCCGGGACGTCCCGCCCGAGGGCGGCTGAACGGCTCCTCCCCACGGGCGGGTGCGGCTCGTAGCCTTCCCCGTATGTCGATCGCCATCGAGCTGACCCGCACACTCGACCGCAGCCTGGACGCCCTGGGGACGGGGGTGTTCGCCGAGCAGCTGGACGAGGGCGACGGCGACGGCAGCGACAGCGCGCCCGCGCTGGCGCCCGGGCTCGATCCCGGGTTCCTGGCGGCGCGGGGGTTCAAGGCCAAGCCGGGCGAGTCCTGCGTCGTGCCGGGCGACGGCGGCGGGGTCATCGTGGCCCTCGGGCTCGGGCCGCGGGCCGAGGCGACGGTGAACACCTACCGGCAGGCGGCCGCGGCCCTGGCCCGGGCGACGACCCGCCAGGCCCACCTCGCGATCGACCTGCTCGACAACGTCCCCGAGCACCTCGCTCGCCCGGAGGTGGCCCAGGCGCTGGGCGAGGGCGCTGTGCTCGGCGCGTATCGGTACACCGCGCTCAAGTCCGACCCGGAGCCCCACCACGTCGAGTCGGTCACGGTGGTGGGCCGGGGCGCGGCCCGGGTCCAGGGGGCGCTGGAGCGGGGCCGGGCGATCGCGGAGGCGGTGTGCCTGGCCCGGGACCTGGTCAACCAGCCGGGCGGCACGTTGACCCCGGCCGCGTTCGCGACCCGGGCCGAGGAGCTGGCCGCCCTGCGCCACTTCGACGTCGAGGTGCTCGACCGCGGGTCGATCGAGGAGGAGGGCCTGGGCGGGCTGCTCGGCGTCAACCGGGGATCGACCGAGGAGCCCCGCTTCGTTCAGCTGTCGTGGGAGCCCGACCGCACGCCCCGGGGGACCATTGCGCTGGTCGGCAAGGGCATCACGTTCGACTCCGGGGGCCTGTCGCTCAAGACGGCCGACGGGATGATCGGCATGAAGGGGGACATGGCGGGCGCCGCGGCCGTCCTCGCCACGTTCTCGGCGCTGGAGGTGGTGCACCCGCCGGTGCGGGTCCTCGGCTTCCTGCCGTTGACGGACAACATGCCGGGCGGCGACGCCACCCGGGTGGGCGACGTGCTTCGCATCCGCAACGGCAAGACGGTCGAGGTGCTCAACACCGACGCCGAGGGCCGGCTGGTCCTGGCCGACGCGCTGTCGCTGGCCAGCGAGGCCGAGCCCGACGCCATCGTCGACCTGGCCACGCTGACCGGCGCGTGCATGGTGGCGCTCGGGATGAAGGTCGCCGGCCTGATGGGCAACAACGACGGGTTCATCTCCCAGGTGCGCGCCGCGGCGGACGCCGAGGCCGAGCCCGTGTGGCCGCTGCCGCTGCCCGACGACATGCGCCGCCAGATCGACTCCGAGGTGGCCGACATGAAGAACGTGGCCGGCGCCCGCTGGGGTGGTGCCCTCATCGCCGGGGTGTTCCTCCAGGAGTTCGTGGCCGGCGACATCCCGTGGGCCCACCTCGACATCGCCGGCCCCGCCGACGCGAACGAGGACGACGGCCTCACCCGCAAGGGCGGCACCGGCTTCGGGGTCCGGACCCTCCTGCGCCTGCTGTCGGACTTCCGCCGGCCCCCGCGGTCTCAGTAGCCGGCGTCGCGCCGTCGGAAACCGACCAGTCCCACGGCCGAGAGGGCGGCCGCCACCGCGGTCAGGGCGAGGAGCGGGGCGAGCGCGAAGTCGTCGGCCGGCATGGCCGGCACGTGCTGGAACGGCGAGAGGTCCACGACCCACGACGGCAGGTTCAGCAGCTGGGCGAACAGGCCGATCACGAAGCACCCGGCCAGCGCGCCCCACGTCACGGCCACGGCCTTCGGCGCCACGCCGAACAGGGCCAGCCCCAGTGCGACCAGCACCCACAGCGCAGGCGCGAAGGCGACCGCGGCCACGACGAGCTCGGGCAGGTCGCTGAGGTCCCGGATGGACACGCCGTAGGCGAGGGCCAGGCCCAGTCCCGTGGCCGCCATGATCACGACGGATCCGCCCGCGGCCATCGCCAGGTGCGACACCGCCCACTGCGGCCGGGAGAGCCGGGTGGCGAGCAGTTGCTCCGCGCTGCCGCTCGTCTCCTCGCTGCGCAGCCGCAGGATCGAGGCGATGGCGAACCCGGCGGTGATCAGCGCCATGGTCAGCAGCGAGGTGGCGAAGTAGGTGTCGGTCAGGCTGCCCTGGCCCTGGGCGATGAGGTCCTCGACGGCTTGGTTGCCCCCGACGAAGTCGTTGATGTCCTTGCCCAGCGCGCCGTAGGCCACCCCGAAGACGAGGAGCCCCAGGGCCCAGCCGACGAGGCTGGCGCGCTGGAGCCGCAGGGTCAGCCCCCACGGCCGGCCCAGCCAGGGCGCGGCCTCGGGTGGGCCCGGCCGGGGCGCGACGAGGCCGCCGCCCAGGTCGCGCCGGGCCAGGAGCCCGTAGGTCGCCGCGACCAGGACCGCGGATCCCGCCACGAGCAGCAGCAGCGGCCACCAGCGCTCGTCCGCATAGGCCCGGACCTGCTGGGCCCACCCCATCGGCGACAGCCAGCTGAGCGTGCCGCTCCCGGCGTCGCCCACCGCTCGCAGCAGGTAGGACAGGCCGAGCAGCGCGCCGGTCAGGCCGTAGGCGGTGCGGTTGTGCTCGCTCACCTGGGCCATGACCGCGGTGACGCAGGCGAAGAAGATGCCGAACGCGGCCATCGCCGCGCCGTAGATCAACGAGCCCTCCACCGGCAGGGCCAGGCTCAGCATGCTCAGGCTGATGAGGACGCCGGTCACGGCCACCGCCGCGCAGGCGACCAGCAGCGCCGCGGTCACGGGCGCGTTGCGGCCGACGACGGTGGCCCGGAGCAGCTCGGTGCGCCCGTCCTCCTCGTCGGCCCGGGTGTGCCGGCCGACGAGGAACATCCCCATCAGCCCCATGGTGGCGAAGCCGAAGGCCCCGAGCTGGAAGACGATCTGGCCGCCCAGGGTGTTCAGGGCGTAGGGCGGGCCGAGCATGGCGATGATGGCGGTGTTGCCGTAGAGCGGCGCCGCGGCCGCGTCGAGGTCGGCCTGGGTGGGGTAGAGGCGGTCGACGCTGACGGCGGTGAACCACACCAGCAGGGCGATGCCCGCGATCCACAGCACGATGCGCACGCGCGATACCCGCAGCAGGAAGCGGATCAGGTTGCCCGTTCCGGCCAGCGTCACGATGTCGCCCCGTCGTCGTCGCCGCCGTTGCCGTCGCCGTTGCCGCGCCCGGCTGTGCCTTCGAGCTCGGCCAGCTCGTCGCCGTAGTGGCGCAGGAACAGCTCCTCCAGCGTCGGGGGCTGGCTCGTCAGCGTCTGGACGCGGACGGTGGCGAGGTACTGGACGACCTCGTCGAGGCGGGCGGTGTCCACGTCGAACGAGGCCCGGCCGTTGTCCCGCTTCAGGGCGTGCACGCCGGGCAGCTCGGCCAGGCCGGTGAGCGGCTGGCCGGCCTCCACGCTGATCTGCGTGCGGGTGAGGTGGCGCATCTGGGCGAGCGTGCCGCTCTCCACCGTGCGGCCGAGCCGGATGATGCTCACCCGGTCACACAGCGCCTCGACCTGGGCCAGGATGTGGCTGGAGAGCAGGACCGTCCGGTTCCCGCCGGCGGTGATCTCGCG
>DATBGF010000272.1:0-3990 GCA_036558145.1 Acidimicrobiales bacterium | reverse complement strand
CGGCTCGACCACCCCGGGCTCGTGAAGCTCTGCGGCTCGGGGACGCACCATGGCGTCCCCTACCTCGTGCTCGACCTGGCCGAAGGCCCGACGCTGGCCAGCGAGCTGGCGGCCGGTCCGCTGCCCGAGGAGCGGGCGGTGACCGTGGCGCAGGAGGTGGCCGAGGCGCTGGCCCACGCCCACCGGATCGGCGTGGTCCATCGTGACGTGAAGCCCTCGAACATCCTCTGCGACGAGCACGGCCGCGCCCGGCTGGCCGATTTCGGCATCGCCCGCCTGGCCGGCGCCCCCAGCCTGACCCGGACAGGGCAGATGGTAGGCAGCGCCCCCTACGTGGCCCCCGAGCAGGTCGAGGGAGCCGAGATCGGCCCGCCCGCCGACATCTACGCCCTGGGCCTCGTGCTCATCGAGTGCCTGACCGGCCGGCCCTGCTACCCCGGGGGCCGGCTCGACGCGGCGGTGGCCCGGCTCCACCGCCCGCCCGCCGTCCCCGACGGCACGCCCCAGTGGCTGGGCGCGCTGCTGACGGCCATGACCGAGCGGGGCCCCGAGCGCCGCCCGACGGCCGCGGCGGTGGCCGAGGCCCTGCGCGACCGGGACGTCGGGCCGATCCTCGCCGCGACACAGGCGGTGCCCGCGCCGAGCCCGCAGGGCGACGAGACGGCCGTGTTCGCCACGGCCCCGCCCCTGGCTCCGCGGCACCCGCGGCGCAGCCCGATCGCGGCCGCGGCGCTCGTGGCCGGGGGCTTGCTGGCGGTGGCGGCGTGGGCCGCAGGCCGGGCCGACCACTCCCCCACGGCGCCGGCGACGACCACCACGGTCACGACCACGGCCACCACCGCCGCGACCACGACGCCCCCGCCCCCGCCGGCCGACCAGGGCAACCAGAACCAGGACGGGAACAACGGCAACGGCCCGGGACACGGGCGCGGCCACCGGCGCTGATCCATGATGCGGGTGTGGAACGAGCAACGCTGGTGGAGGGGTTCGGGTTCGTGGAGGGGCCGCGCTGGCACGACGGCCGCCTCTTCTTCTCGGACATGGGTGCGAAGAAGGTCCTGAGCGTCGACCTCGCCGGGCAGCTGGAGGAGGTGTGCGAGGTGGACGGCCGGCCGTCGGGCATCGGCTGGCTCCCCGACGGGCGGATGCTGGTCGTGTCCGTGGGCGACCGGCGGGTCCTGCGCCAGGAGCCGGACGGCACGCTGGTCGAGCACGCGGACATCTCGGGCCTGGCCTCGGCGCCCTGCAACGACATGGTCGTCGACGCCCACGGGCACGCCTATGTCGGCAATCCGGGCTACGACATGCGCAACCCGCCGTCGCCCCTGCCCAGCGCCGAGCTGGTCCTGGTGCGGCCCGACGGCACGGCCGAGGTCGTGGACCGCAGCGTGATGTTCCCCAACGGGCCGGCCGTGACCCCGGACGGGCGCACGCTGATCGTGGCCGAGACCATGGGCCGGCGGCTCAGCGCGTGGGACATCGGCGACGACGGCCTGCTGTCGAACCGCCGGACCTACGCCGACCTCCCCGGCCGGGCACCCGACGGCATCGCCCTCGACGCCGAGGGCGCGGTCTGGTTCGCCGACGCCGTGGGCGACGCCTGCGTGCGGGTCCGCGAGGGCGGCGAGGTCACCGACGTGATCGAGACCGGCCGCGGCTGCTTCGCCTGCGCCCTGGGCGGCCCCGATCGCACGACGCTGTTCCTGCTCACCGGGGAGGGCTTCAGCGGCGAGGCCATCCGCCGGCGCACCGGCGCCATCGAGACGGTCGACGTCACGGTCCCGGGCGCCGGCCTGCCCTGACCCGGCTCAGGCGGCAAGGACCGCCTTGCCCAGCATCCGGCGGGGCGTGGTCGTCGTGTTGGGCGCGACCGAGTGGAAGACGTGGAGGTGGGTGAGCACCACGTCGCCCGGCGATCCGGTGAGCTCGACCACGTCGACCGGAACGCCGTCGATGTCGTAGCGGGCGCCGACCATGGCCCGCCCACCCTCGGGCTGCGCCGCGCCCCGGAGCAGGTCGCCGAGCGGCGGATGGCGGCGCAGGAACGGGTGCCAGTTCTGCTTGCCCCCGCCCGGCGGCGTCTCGAACGTCGCCCGGTAGCTCTCGACCACCCGGTGGGACCCGGGCAGCAGCATCGTCCCGCCGCCGCACGGCCCGACGTCGCCGAAGAAGGCGAACAGCTTGACCGCGAACACGGGCCAGGTCGGCTGCTCGAAGCCGCAGTCCATGTGCCAGGCGTCGGGCAGGACCCACGGCCCGTCCCCGGGCGGGGTGACCAGGATCTGTGCCCCGGACTTGGGCGGCCGCCAGCCGGCCTCGCCGAACAGGGTGTCGAGCGCTCCGGTCACCGTGGGGTTGCGGAACGCGACGTCGAAGGTGCGGCTGCGCTTCAGGCCCTTCCAGCTCGCGCCCGGGTGCCGCTCGGCGTAACCCGCGACGACCGAGCGGATGCGGGCGGCCGCGTCCGGGCTGAAGGCGCCGTCGAGGCGCACCACGCCGCGGTCGGCGAACTCGGCTCGCAGGGCGTCCGCATCCACCGCTCCAGTCTCGTCCCGCCCCGCGGCGCGGCCGCGGCGATTATCACTGACGCCATGGCTTCCCAGGTCCATGGCGTGCACGAGTACGAGGACGACCCCCGCAACGAGGCGATCCTCGTGTGGGTGAACGGGCGGCTGGCGCCCCGGGCGGAGGCCGTCGTCTCGGTGTTCGACTCCGGGTTCGTGCTCGGCGACGGCGTGTGGGAGGGCCTGCGGGTCCATGGCGGCCACCCCGTGTTCCTGGACCGGCACCTCGACCGCCTGTTCGAGGGGGCGACGGCCATCGCCCTCGACATCGGGATGAGCCGGGACGAGTTGCGGAGCGCCCTCCATGCCACCCTCGAGGCCAACGGGATGACCGACGGCGTGCACATGCGGCTCATGGTGACCCGGGGCGTGAAGCGCACGCCCTACCAGGACCCGAGGGTGACGGCGGGCCCGGCCACCGTCGTCATCATTGCGGAGCACAAGGAGCCGAGCCCGGCGGTGCTCGATGCCGGGATCCGCCTGTTCACCGTGCACGTGCGGCGCCCGTACCCCGACGTCGTCGACCCCAAGCTGAACTCCCACAGCAAGCTCAACGACATCCTGGCCTGTATCCAGGCGTACACCGCGGGGGCCGACGAGGCGCTGATGCTCGATCCCCACGGCTTCGTCGCCACCTGCAACTCGACCCACTTCTTCGTCGTGCGCCGGGGCGAGCTGTGGACGTCGTCGGGCGCGTTCTGCCTCGGCGGGATCACCCGGGAGACGGTGCTGCGCATCGCCCGGGAGGCCGGCATCCCCGCCTACGAGCGGGACTTCAGCCTCACCGACGTCTACGGCTCGGCCGAGGCGTTCGTCACCGGCACGTTCGCCGGGATCGTCCCGGTGCGGGAGATCGACGGCCGCACCATCGGCGACCCCGCCGACCGGCCCGTCACCCGGCGCCTGCGGGCGCTCTACCAGGAGGCCGTCGAGCGTGACGTGGCCCGAGCCGCCGGAGGGTGAGGTCGTCCGCCTGGCCGTGTGGTCGGGCCCCCGCAACATCTCGACCGCGCTCATGCGGTCGTGGGAGAACCGCGGGGACACGGCCGTGGTCGACGAGCCGCTCTACGCCCACTACCTGCTGGCCACGGGCCTGGACCACCCGGGCCGGGACGAGGTGATCGCCGCCGGCGAGACGGACTGGCGGCGGGTAGTTGACACCCTGCTGGGCCCGCCCCCGGGCGGGACCCGCGTCTACTACCAGAAGCACATGGCCCACCACCTGCTGCCCGGCATGGACCGGGACTGGGTGGCCCGGCTGACCAACGTGCTGCTGATCCGGGATCCCCGCGAGGTGGTGGCGTCCTACGTCCGCTCCCGCGCCACGGTGACCGTCGAGGACACCGGCCTCCCCCAGCAGGTCCGCCTCCACGACGAGCTGTCGCCGCCGGTGCTGGACGCCGCGGATGTCCTGCGCCGCCCCGAG
>DATBGF010000271.1:0-13222 GCA_036558145.1 Acidimicrobiales bacterium | reverse complement strand
TGCGCAGAACCGCGGGATGCTCGTCGAGCTCAACGACGCCATGCTGCGGGCGGAAGCCGATGACGACGTGCGGGTCGTGATCCTCGGCGGCGTGGGGCCGATGTTCTCTGCGGGCCACGACATGGGCTCGAAGGTGGCGATGGAGGAGTACACCGGTCCCAACCAGCATCCGACGAGAACGGTCAACGGCTCCAATCGGAAGGGCGCCGAAGCGCTGATGCTGCAGGAGTGGCACTACTTCTTCGACAACACCCGGCGCTGGCGCAACCTCCGCAAGATCACGATCGGCCAGGCCCATGGCGACGTGTACGCCGCAGCCCTGATGCTGCTGTGGGCGTGCGACCTCATCGTGGCGGCCGAGGGCACCCGCTTCGCCGACGTGGTCGGCACCCGGCTGGGCATGTGCGGCGTCGAGTACTTCGCCCACCCGTGGGAGTTCGGGCCCCGCAAGGCCAAGGAGCTGCTGCTCACCGGCGACGCCATCGACGCCGACGAGGCCCACGCGCTCGGCATGGTGACCAAGGTGTTCCCCGGCGACGAGCTGGCGGACCGGACCGTGGAGTTCGCCCAGCGCATCGCCCGGGTCCCCACCATGAGCGCGCTGCTCATCAAGGAGGCGGTCAACCAGAGCGTCGACAACATGGGCTTCTACAACGCGCTCAACGCCTGCTTCACGATGCACGAGCTGAACCACTCGCACTGGGCCCAGGTCAACGACGACAAGTACCCGATCGCCAAGGAGGACGCGGGGATCCCCAACTGGAAGGAGGCCCCGCCGATCGTCAACGCCGTCAAGGACAAGGTCCGTGCCGAGCCGTAGACCGGCGGCGCCGGGCGACGGCGCAGCGGACACCGTGGCGGACACCGTCGTCCGCCGGGCCCCGTTCTCCGACAACCCCCGGGTCGGCGCCCGCGGCCAGCGGACCCAGCAGCGCATCGTCGACGCCGCGCTGCGGGTGTTCGGCGAGGACGGCTACCACCAGTGCGGCGTGGCCCGCATCACCGAGCTCGCCGGCTGCTCGCGGGCGTCCTTCTACCAGTACTTCTCGGGCAAGGAGGACGTGTTCCGCCACCTGGCCGGCCAGGTCGCCCGCCAGATGGGCGCGTCGACCGAGGCGCTCGGCCTGCTCACGCCGGACGAGGACGGCTGGCGCTCGATCCGGGCCTGGGTGGCCCGCTACGCCGACATCTACGGCCGCTACGAGCCGGTCTTCCTGGTGTTCCAGACCGCGGCCGAGAGCGACGCCGCGGTGGCCGGCGGCGCGGCGAGCACCGGGGAGCGCCACGTCGCCGCGTTCCGGTCCCGGCTGGCCGACGCCACCCTCCCGCCCCGCCAGCTCGACCCCGTGATCGCGCTCCTGCTGGAGTGCCTGCCCCGCTCCTTCGACGTGGCCGGCATGCTGCGGACCGCCGCCCCGGAGGCGTACGCGCGGGAGCGGATCGAGGACGCGGTGGCCGACGTCGTGCACCGCACGCTGTTCGGCCTCCAGCCGGTCAACGTGCACGAGCCCGCCCGCCCCCGGCCCCCGGTGCTGGGCTTCAGCGCCTCCATGCGGGACGCCCTCCAGGGCGACGGCCGGACCCGCGACCTGACCCCGGCGGGCCGGCGCACCCTCGCCGCGCTCACCGACGCGGGGCGCGAGCTGTTCGTGGCCCGCGGCTACCACGACACCCGCATCAACGACGTCGTGGCCGCCGCCGGGCTGTCGCACGGGGCCTTCTACCGCTACTTCGAGTCGAAGGAGGCGTTCGCCCAGGCTCTGGCCGTGCACGCCATCCGCGACGTGTCGACCGCGCTGGTCGACATCCCCACCGGCAGCGGCGACGGCGCGAACGGCACCGCCGCGCTGCGGCGCTGGCTGCGGCGCTACAACGCCACCCAGGCCGGCGAGGCCGCCATCATCCGGCTGTGGGCCGAGGCCGCCGCCTCCGACGCCACGTACCGCGCCGACTCCGCCGCCGCGTTCGACTGGGGCCGGCGGCGCGTGGCGCAGCTGCTGCGGCCCCGGGGCTTCGGCGACGTCGACGCCGAGGCGGTCATCGCGGTGGCGCTGCTCTCCACGTTCGGATCCCGGGAGCGGCCCGCCCCCACCATCGACGCGGCGGCCCACATCTTCGAGCGGGGCTTCCTAGGCCGCTGACGCCTGGTCTAACATTCCGGTCACAATCTGCGAGGGGAGGCCGGGATCGTGCGAACCGTGGTGGTGGGTGCTTCGAGTGGTCTGGGGCGCTGCATCGGGATCGGGCTGGCCCAGCGCGGCAGCCAGGTGGCCCTGATGGCCCGGCGCAAGGCGCGGCTCGACGACGCGGCCAAGGAGGCGGGACCGGGCACGCTCGTGATCGAGTGCGACGTCACCGACGAGGACTCGTGCCGCAACGCCGTCGCGGAGGCGGCCTCCGGGCTCGGCGGCATCGACGCCCTCGTCTACTCCCCCGGCATCGGCCCGCTGCGCAAGCTGGTCGACACCGACGCCGCCACCTGGCGGCAGGTCTTCGACACCAACGTGACCGGCGCCGCCCTGGTCACGGCGGCCGCGATCCCCCACCTCACCGAGTCGGCCGGCGCCGCCATCTACCTGTCCTCGGTCAGCGCCTCGCACACGCCGCCGTGGCCCGGGCTGGGCGCCTACGCGGTCAGCAAGGCCGCCCTGGAGAAGCTGGTCGACGCCTGGCGCAACGAGCATCCCGGCATCGGCTTCACCCGGCTGGTGGTGGGCGACTGCGCCGGCGGCGAGGGCGATGCCATGACCGGCTTCGCCAACGGCTGGGACCCCGACGTCATGGCCGAGGTGTACCCGATCTGGGCGGCCCGCCACTACCTGAGCGGCACGATCATGGACGTCGAGCGGCTCGTGGCCATGGTCCACGCGGTGCTGAGCGAGGGCGCCACCGTGTCGATCCCGTCCGTGACCGTCGCTCCCCGCCAGGTCCTGGGGGCACCGTGAGCACCGTTGCAGTCGAGTTCGACCCGTTCTCCGACGACTACTTCAACGACCCCACCGAGGTCTACCGGCGCCTGCGGGACGAGGCGCCCGTCTACCACAGCGAGCGCTACGGCTTCTACGCCCTGTCCCGCTTCGACGACGTGGTGCTGGCCCATCGGGACTGGCAGGGCTTCTCCAGCGCCCACGGCGTGGACCTGTCCACGCTGTCGCAGGACCCCGAGCTCATCCGCAGCTTCCGGATGATCATCATGATGGACCCGCCTGAGCACGACCGGTTCCGCAAGCTGGTCAGCCGGGTGTTCACGCCCCGGGCCGTCACCGCCCTGGAGCCCATGGTCCGCGAGGTCATCGTCACCCACCTCGACCGGCTCGACGGCCGGGACAGCTTCGACGTGGTGCGGGACTTCTCGGCGCCGTTCCCGGTCGAGATCATCGCCCGGATGCTGGGCGTGCCGGAGGACATGAGCCAGCAGGTGCGCGAGTGGATCGACATCAGCCTGCAGCGGGAGAAGGGCCAGATGGAGCCCGGCCCCGAGGCCCGGGAGGCGTCGATGGCCTCGGGGATGTACTTCTACGGGCTGGCCGTCGAGAAGCGGGCCAACCCGGCCGACGACATGCTCTCCCGGCTGACCCAGGTCACCGTGGACCGGGGCGACGGCGTGGAGACCGGCCTCGACGACGCCGAGATCGCCGGGTTCGCCGGCCTGCTGGGCGGGGCCGGGGCCGAGACGGTCACCAAGCTGGTAGGCAATGCGGCCGTGCTGTTCTCCCGCAACCCCGAGCAGTGGCAGAAGGTCAAGGACGACCCGGGCAAGATCCCCGGGGCGGTGGAGGAGATCCTCCGCTACCTGCCGCCCTCGCAGTACCAGGGGCGGTTCTCGGCCGAGGACCGCACGTTCGAGGGCGGCACCATCCCCGCCGGCCACCCGGTCCTGCTGCTCACCGGAGCCGCCACCCGCGACCCCCGCGCCTTCGACCGGCCCGACGACTTCGACGTGGAGCGCCCGCCCAACGTCGCCATCGGCCTGGGCCACGGCGTCCACAGCTGCCTGGGCGCGGCCCTGGCCCGCATGGAGAGCCGCATCGCCCTCGAGGAGATCGCCCGCCGCTGGCAGCGCCTGGAGGTCGACGAGTCCGGACTGCGCCGCGTCCACATGTCCAACGTGGCCGGCTACAAGAACGTCCCCGTGCAGGCGGTGCGCTGACCGGAGATCAGGACGCGACGTCCTGGGCGCGCGCGAACGCCACACCGGCGCGGATCAGCTCGATCAGGGCCTGCTCGTCCAGATCGGAGAGCCGTTTCACGTAGACGCAGCTCTTGCCGGTCGTGTGCGGACCGAGCCGGGCGAGCAGGCCGGCGCGGGTGTCTTCTCCGGCCGAGACGTAGAGGGTGAGGTTCGACTTCCGCGGCGAGAAGCTCGCCAACGGCGCGTCACCCTCCCGGCCGCTGGCGTAGCGGTAGTGGTACGAGCCGAAGCCGATGATCGACGGCCCCCACATGGTCGCGGCCTCCCCGGTGACGTCGGTCATCAGCGCGATCAGCCGCTCGCTGTCGGCTCGCCGGCGCTCGTCGGCCAGTCCGGCGACGAACGCCGCCACCGATGCCTCGGTGGGCTGCGTCTTGTTCGCCACGGCCGAGACACTATCGACCCCCGGCGAGGCCCATCCCGGCGTCCCTCAGCGCAGGGCGCCGCAGACGCCGCCGTCCACCAGGACGTCGGTGCCGTTGAGGAAGCCGGCCTCGTCGGAGAGCAGGAAGGCGACGACGGCCGCGACCTCGTCGGGCCGGCCCTCGCGGCCGAGGGGCGTCCGCTCCACCAGGATGTCCATGTAGGAGTGCTCGGCCCGCTCCTGGCGGCCCATCTCGGTGTCGATGACACCGGGCGAGACCGAGCAGGCCCGGGCGCCGACCGGGCCCAGGCGGACGGCCTCCGCCTGCACGAAGCGCCGGACGCCCCGCTTGGCCCAGGCGTAGGCCAGGCCCGGGTCCTCGAGCGTGGGCCCGACCACCTCGCGCATGCGGTCCAGGAAGCCCTCGTCCAGCGGGTCGTCCAGCACCGCGTCGGCCTCGGGCTGCGGCGACGGGAAGGCGAGGGTCGCCGCCATGGAGGCGAAGCACACCAGCGCCGTCCCGGCCGTGGCCAGCGGGCGCAGCGCCTCGGCCAGCAGGGCCGTGCCCACGAGGTCGACGCTGAACATGGCCCGCCAGTCGGCCATGGTGGGCGACACGCCCGCGGCGTGGGCCACCGCCCGCAGCGTGCCCAGCTCGGCGCTGCGCTCGGCCAGGCGCGCCAGCGCCGCGGCGTCGGTCACGTCGGCCACGAACGGCTCCACCAGCTTGGCGCTCCCCGCGATCACCGCGGGCTCGTCGCGGTCGACGAGGAGCAGCACGTCGACCTGGTCCACCAGGCGCCGGGCACAGGCCAGGCCCATCCCCCGGGCGGCGCCGGTGACGATGCCGACCGTGGTCACCGGGCGGACCCGCCCGCGACCTCCAGCTCGCCGAGGTAGGCACGTTCGAGCGTCTTGGGGTCGCCGGCCAGCTGCTGGGCCGGGCCCCGCAGGACGATGTCGCCCCGGTTGAGCACCGCGGCCTCGTCGGCCACGCCGAGGGCCAGCTTGACGTGCTGCTCGACCAGGATGATCGCCGCACCGTGGTCGCTGGCGATGCGGCGCACGGTGGCGAAGAGCGCCTCCACGACCAGCGGGGCCAGCCCCATGCTCATCTCGTCGACGAGCAGGACCTTGGGCTGCTGGATGAGGGCGCGCGCCATGGCCAGCATCTGCTGCTCGCCGCCCGACAGCGCGCCGGCGGCCAGGCGCCAGCGCTTCTCCAGCGCCGGGAAGGTCTCGACCAGATCCCTGGGCGCGGGTCCGCCCCGGCGCCGGGCGACCTCGAGGTTCTCCTCGACGGTGAGCGAGGTGAACAGCGACCGGTTGTCGGGGACGAGGACGACCCCGGCACGGCTGGCGGCGACCGCGTTGCCGTTGCGCAGCACGACCCCGTCCACGAGCGCCTGCCCGCCGCGGGCCGGGAGCAGCCCGGCCAGGGTCAGCAGCAGCGTCGACTTGCCGGCGCCGTTGGGCCCGAGCAGTGCCAGCACGGTGCTGGCCCGCACCCCGAGGGCGAGGTCGCGGAACACGACCGTGTCGCCCCGGCCACCCGTGAAGTCGCGGCACTCGAACCGGACACCGGGGTCATGGACTTCGCTCATGCCGTCACCGCCTCGGCGTCGTGCATGGTGCCGAGGTAGGCGGCCGCGACCGCCCGGTCGGCCCGGATCGCATCCGGTGGGCCCTCTGCGATGACCACCCCGAAGTCGAGCACGTAGACGTGGTCGCAGATGCCCAGCACGAGGTTCACGTCGTGGTCCACGAGGAGCAGTCCCGTGCCGGCGTCGGCGATGGAGCGGATCCGGTCCCCGAGCCAGGCGCTCTCGTCGCTGTCGAGCCCGGCGGCGGGCTCGTCGAGCAGCAGCACCGCGGGCTCGCCGACGCAGGCCCGCGCGATCGACACCAGCTGGCGCTCGCCCTGGCTCAGCTCGCCCGCCGGGCGGTCGGCCAGCCCGGCGATGCCGACGCCGGCGAGCGCCCGCGTCACCTTGGCGCGGCGCTCGGCCTGGCGGCCGCCGGTCGCCGCCACGCTGACGTTCTCCTCCACCGACAGGTCGTCGTAGAGCTCCAACGACTGGAAGGTGCGGGCCAGGCCGGCCCGCACCCGGGCGTGGGGGGCGAGCCGGTGGAGGCTGCGCCGGCCGAGCTCGACCGTTCCCTCCGCAGCGGCGAAGCCGGTGACGGCGTCGATGACGCTGGTCTTGCCGGCGCCATTGGGCCCGATCAGGCCCACGATCCGGCCCGGCTCGACCTGGAGCGACACGTCGCTCACGGCGACGACGCCGCCGTAGCGCACGACCAGGTGGCCGACCCGGAGGCTGTCGCCCGCGCCGTCCACGGGCGTGAGGGCCGGGGCGGGCGCGGCCGAGGGGCGTGCCGCACCCGCCTCGCCGACCCGCCGGGCCGCCTTCCAGCGGGCCCAGCGATCTGCGATCCCGTGGCCCGCCGCGGCGATGCCCTCGGGGTTGGTGATCAGGGTCACGATGAGCAGGACGCCGCTGATCACCTGGAACCACTCGCCCAGGTTCACCCAGCGGTCGAGGGCGATGAACGTGATGCCGGAGGCGGCGAGGATGCCGGCGTTGATGCCGCCCCACACCGACGTGATGCCGGCGAGGTAGGCGGTGGACAGCAGCGCCAGTCCGCCGATGGCGGTGAAGGAGTCGAACGTGACGACGCCGCGGCGGTAGGCCAGCAGGCTGCCGCCCAGGCCGGCGATGAACGACGCCAGGGCGAAGCTGAGCACCTTGACCCGCACGACGTTGACGCCCGCCGCCGCGGCCGAGCGCTCGTTGGCCCGCACGGCGAGCATGGCGGACCCGAGCGTGCTGCGCCGCAGCATGGCGACGCCCACGGCCACCAGGACGAGCGTGACGAGGCAGACGAGGCCGAACTCGATCCTCGGGAACTCCTTGCCCGACCCGATGCCGAGGTCGACGCCGAACATGGACGGCGGGGCGATGTGGGCCCCCGAGCTGGGGACGATGTCGGCGTTGCGGAACCAGACGGCCTCGATGGCGTAGGCGAGCGCCAGCGTCACGACGCCCAGGGTCAGGCCGCTCAACCGCAGCGCGGGCAGGCCGACCACCACCCCGATGGCGGTGGCCACCAGCGCGGCCAGCACCGGGGCGATCGGGAACGGCACGTCCCAGCTCTGGGTGAGGTAGCTGAGCGTGTAGGCGGCCGTCCCGGCCAGGGCCAGCTGGGCCAGGGACACCTGCCCGGCGTAGCCGGTCACGACCACCAGCGAGAGCCCGATGACCGCAGCGATGAACGTGCCGATGACCGCGGCGCGCCAGGTCCCCTGGGTCAGCACCAGGCCGGCCACGCCGACGAGCGAGCCGACCACCGTGGGCCCGACCAGCGAGCGCGGCCGGGGCGCCCGGCCCAGGCGCTGGCGGGTCAGGCCGCCCCGCACGGGCATCCCGGCGCCGACCACGAGCAGCGCCACGAGGATCACGACCAGGGGGACCAGCTCGGCCATGCCGGTCTGGGGCAGCCACGAGTGCTGGGCGGCGAGCGACAGGGCCTCGGACTGCAGCATGCCGATGGCGATGCCCGCGGCCACGATGGGCAGCAGGTACTGGAACCGGCCGACCACCGCCGCAGCCAGCGCGGGGACGACGAAGAGCGTGTAGGTCACCGGCGTCAGCGGGCTCACCGGGGCGATGAGGATGCCGGCGATGCCGGCCACCATGGCGCCGATCATCCAGTTGAGCAGCGCGATGCGGTCGGGCGAGACGTGAGAGACGTAGGCCCCCACCTGCGACTCGGCGGTCGCTCGGGTGAGCAGCCCGAAGCGGGTGAAGCGGTACGCCGCGGTCAGCACGACAGCCAGGACCACGACGGTGAGCGCCAGGTAGAACCGGTCGGACAGCACGATCACCGAGCCCCACTCCCAGCGCTTGGCCGGGAAGATCGGGGCCACGGCGACGGCCTGGGTGCCCTGGCGGATGGCGAGCGTGCCCTGGATGACCACCAGGACGCCCAGCGACGCCACCGCCTTGGCCAGCGGCGGCGCGTTGCGCAGCGGGCGGAACACGAGCCCGTAGAGCAGCGCGCCCAGCGCGGCGGCGACGACCATCGCGATCAGGACGGCGGGCCAGAACCCGAGCTCCTGGCCGAGGTCGAGGGTCTTGGGCAGTCCCGGGAAGGGGACGAGCAGCTCACCCTTGCGCAGGCCGGCATACGTGTAGGCCACGTAGAGCGCCATCGCGCCGGTCGCGAAGTTCAGGACCCCCGAGGCGCGGTAGGTGATGACCAGCGCCAGCGCGAGCGCGGCGTACACCCCACCGGCCCCCAGGCCCAGGAGGAGTGATGCGATGTGGTCCACGGCGTGGGCCTCCGGCTAGTGGCTCGTGGGATGCGCGAGATTGCGGGCCGGCCTCTCCCCGGACCGGCCCGCAATCCCCTCTGGGTCAGTTCAGGATGTCGGTCGGATCGACCGCCTCGTAGCTCGACGGGTTCCCGTCGGCGTCGAGCGTCGCCCGCAGCGACCCATTCGAGCACACCGCAGGCTGCGGCGCGAACGCCGATCCGCCGCACTGGAAGGTCAGGCCGTCGGCCCCGGGGTAATCGGCCGGGGACATCGCCTTGATCGTCGCCGCGGCCGTCGCCGGCGTGACGTCGCCCTCGACGCCCGACAGGGCCGAGGCGAGCGACGCCATCACGGTGTAGCCGCCCATGGCGGTGGCGTTGTTGACGTCGCTGACGTCGTCGCCGTACTTGTCCATGACGGCCTTGTACAGCTGGAACGCGGCGTCGTCCTCGGCGCCGAGCGCCATCGTCGAGGTGATCGAGATGCCCTCGAGCCCACTGCCCATCGCCTCACGCGTGGCGTCGGTGATGCACTGCGAGATCGACGTGATCGCGCCGTCGTAGCCGACGGCCCTGAGGCCCTGGAAGGCGGCGATGCAGAGCGCGTCGTTGCCGATGACGTTCACGACGCCGGCGCCGCTGTTGACGACCTCCTGCATCTGGGCGGTCAGGTCGGCGGTGCCGATCGGGATCTTGACGAGGTCGTAGTCGAGCCCGGCGTTGCCGAGGATCTCGTCGGCCTCGCCCGACTCGAACGCGGTCAGCGCCACGGGGACGTCGATGGTGACGAACGCGATCTTGTCGGCGTTCTCGGCCTCGGCCGCGGCGATCGGCGTGCCGAACAGGGTCGCCAGCGGGTTGACCATGACGAAGCTGTCGTTGGCGTCGGCGAGCTGGTCGGCGCCGTTGGTCTGGAACCACAGCGTCGGGATGCCCGCGTCGTGCAGCGGCGTCCACACGTCGCCCGCCACTCCGGACTGGCTGAGCGCCACGGCGACGACCTCGGCCTCGACCAGCTGGTTGGCGCAGTCGGCGGCACCCGCCGGATCGCCGCCCGTCTCGCAGGTCACGACCTCGATGGGCCGGCCGCCGAGGCCGCCCTTGTGGTTGTTCCAGTACTCGGCCGTCGCCTGGGCGGCCCGGAGCTCGTCGGTGTTGTCGAACGCCTGCGTCGAGCCGTCCGAGACCATGCCCAGCTTGATCGGGTCGCCGGACGCGACGTTCTCCGGCCCGAGCAGATCGGTGCTCGCGCCGGTGGTGTCGTCGGACGCGCTCGAGTCGTCGTCGTCATCACCACCGCAGGCGACCGCCGCCAGCACCAGCACGCACAGGGCGGACAGGGCCAGGCCCCGCCGGTACCGCCTCCCGCGGCGCCCCGATGCTTGTTCCTGGCTCTCCATTGACGCCCCCTCAGGGTTGTTGACGATGGGTCGTTGGACTGTGGTCACGGCGCGGGCACGTCGAGCACGACGGCGGACGACATGCCGCCGCCCGCGCACATGGCGGCCACGCCGGTGCCGCCACCGCGGCGGCGCAGCTCGTGGATGAGGGTCACGGCCATGCGGGCCCCGGTCATGGCGATGGGGTGGCCCAGGCTGCAGCCGCTGCCGAGCACGTTGACGATCTCCTCGTCGATGCCGAGGACCCGGGTCGTGGCGACGCACATGGCGGCGAACGCCTCGTTGATCTCCCACAGGTCGACGTCGGCGACGGCCAGGCCGGCCCGGTCGAGCGCCTTGGGGATGGCGATGGTCGGGGCCAGGCCGGTCCGCTCGGGCGGGACGCCCACCGACGCCCAGGCCGCCACGGTGGCCAGCGGCTCGATGCCGTTCGCCTCGGCCAGCGCCCGGTCGGCGATGACCAGCGCGGCGGCGCCGTCGTTGGCCCCGCACGCGTTGCCGGCGGTGATGCTGAAGCCCTCGATCTCGGGGTGGAGCGGCTTGAGCGACGCCAGTTTCTCCAGCGACGTCTCGCGCCGCGGGTGCTCGTCGACCGCGAAGGTGGTGGTGGACCCGTCGCGGCGCTTCACGTCGAGGGGGAAGACCTCCTCGACGAAGCTGCCGTTGTCGATGCCGGCGACGGCCCGCTGGTGCGAGCGCAGCGCCCAGGCGTCCATCTCCTCCCGGGTGACGCCGGCCTCGACGGCCGCGTTCCAGCCCACGGTGATGGACATGTCCATGTTGGGGGCCGAGGGACGGTCGGCGTGGGTGGGCGACCACCAGTCCTCCCAGTCGTCGGTCCCCGGGACCCGGCGGGTCGAGCGGGGCGACGTGGAGGACGACTGCGTGCCGCCGGCCACGACGACCCGGTCCATGCCGGCCCGCACGGTGGCGGCCGCGGTGGTCAGCGCCGCCAGCCCGCCGGCGCAATGCCGGTTGTGGGCCAGGCCGGCCACGTGCTCGAGGCCGGCCTCGATGGCGGCGTAGCGCGCGATGTCGCCGCCGCCGTACAGCGCCTCGGCCAGCACGACGTCGTCGACGAGGGCGGGATCGATCCCGGCGCGGCGCACGGCCTCGGCGACGGCCCGGGTGCCCAGTTCGAAGGCGTCGACGTCGACGAGGGTGCCCCGGAACGCCGTGCCGATCGCAGTGCGCGCCGTGGACACGACGACTGCGTCAGGCACCGGCATCTACCCCTCCCCTGTTCCGGGCACGCGTGTGCCCCCCGTCACTGTGAAGCACAGTTTCACACTGCGAGAATGAGGATTGCAACATGAGTCACGGCTCGTCCACACAATTGAAATTGTCATACTCAATACCTCAGAGCGCCCCACCACGGCCGCCGTCGAGGGGCCGGATCATGGCGTCCTGCACATACGACGCGACCAGGGCCCCGTCGGCCCGGAACACGTGGGCCGTGCCGTAGCTGCGGCCCCGGCCCGCGTAGGGGCTGTGGTGCGACAGCAGCAGCCAGTCCCCCGCGGGCGCGGGCTCGTGGAACGTGAGCGTGTGGCTCACGACCCCGGTCGACACCGTCCGGTGCGCCTGGGCCTGGCCGACCCCGGCGTGGGGCCGCATGGCGGTGGCGATGAGGAAGCCGTCCGTGGCGTAGGCCAGCAGCGCCTGGTCGACGGCGGGGTCGTCGGGGGCGCCGGCGAAGCGGGTCCACACGTCCAGGTCGGGCGGACCGACGGCCTCGGGGTCGTTGATGTCGACGCCGCCCGCGATGCGGATCTGCCAGTCGCCCGAGCGTTCGTCCCCGGGCGTCGCCTCGTCCGGTCCCGCCGCGGTGGGGACGGGATCGGCGTGGCGGATGAAGTCGGGCTCGTCCGCGCTCAGGAGCACGAGCGAGCGGGCGCACAGGCGGTCGCCCTGGCCGATCGTCACGGTGCTGCTGGCGAAGGCGCGACCGCTGTGCATGCGCTCGACCGCGATCTCGACCGGGGCGTCGGGACGGCCGCTGCGGGCGAAGATCGTGTGCAGCGTCTTGACCCGCTTGCCGTCCTGGCCCGCCAGCGCGGCGACGATGGCCTGGCCCATGAGCTGACCGCCGAAGATGACGGCGCCGGGCCCGCCTTCGACGTTGCCGGCCGTGTAGCGGTCGGGGCCGGCCGGCTGCAGCACCAGCGCCCCGACGAGATCGTCGATCGCGGGCACGGGCTACTTCGGGGGGAAGCGCAGCGCGCCGTCCAGCCGGATGTTCTCGCCGTTGAGGTAGGGGTTGCGGGCGATCGACTCCACCAGGAGGGCGAACTCCTCGGGGCGCCCCATGCGCTTGGGGAACACGATGCTGCGCGTCAGGTTCTCCTGCAGCGCCTCGGGCACGCTCAGCATGATCGGCGTGCCCATCGTGCCCGGGGCGATGGCGCAGACGCGGATGCCGAGCGCCGCCAGGTCCCGGGCCAGCGGCAGGGTCATGCCCAGGATGGCGGCCTTGGCCGCGGCGTAGGCGAGCTGGCCGGTCTGGCCCTCGATCCCCGCGATGGAGGCGGTGTTGACGACCACGCCCCGCTGGCCGTGCTCGTCGGGCTCGTTGGCGGCCATGGCCGCGGCAGACAGCCGGGTCACGTTGAACGTGCCGAACGCGTTCATCTCCATGGTGCCGGTGAAGGCCGCCTTGTCGTGCGGCGTGCCGTCGCGGCCCACGGTGCGGCCCCCGCCGACGCCCCCGCCGGCCACGTTGACCACCAGCGAGAACGTGCCCAGCGAGCGGGCCGCCTCGATGGCCGCGGCGACGGCGTCGTCGTCGTTGACGTCGCCGCCGACCGCCACGGTGGCGTCACCCAGCTCCTTGGCCAGCTCGGTGCCGCGGTCGAGGTCGCGGTCGAAGATCGCCACGCCCGTGCCCTGCTCCACCAGGCGGCGCACCACCGCGGAGCCGAGGCCCCCGGCGCCGCCGGTCACGAG
>DATBGF010000270.1:0-3694 GCA_036558145.1 Acidimicrobiales bacterium | reverse complement strand
GGGTCCCACCAGGCGCCCAGGCCCGCCAGGATCCGCCCCGGCGCCAGGTCGTCGAGCGTGGAGAACAGCGACGCCAGCCGGGCCGGGTTCCGGGTCCACACGTCGATGACCCCGGACCCGACGGCGATCCGCTCGGTCGTGGCCGCGAACGCGGCCATGGGCACCGTCGCCTCCCGGACGAGCCGGCTGTCCGCCTGCCACACCGCCGAGTAGCCCAGCTCCTCGGCCCGGCGCACGAACCCCATGGCCTCCCGGATGGGATGGGCGTCCTGCACGTACAGCGCCATGGGCACGCCCGCGAGGGCGTCCCGCGCTACAGCTTCGCCCACAGGCGCTGCGCCTCCTCCCAGGCCCGGGCCCGGATCCGCTCGCTGTCGACGCGGGTGCAGGCCCCGCCCTCGACCACCACCTCGCCGTCGACCACCACCCGCTCGGCCCGCACGCCCGGCGTGAACGCCAGGTACCAGGGGTCGGCCCGGTCGGCCGACCAGGTCACCTTGTCGTCCCGGACCTCGGGGACCAGATCGGCGCCGGCCTGCAGCCAGCCCCACGCCGCCTCGGGCGTGGCCGTGACGTCGCCGGCCCGCTGGGCCACGTAGGCCAGTGCGAACTCCTCCACCATGGCGGCGCCGATGCCGTCGCTGCCCAGCACGACCCGGTTGCCCGCCGCGGACCAGCGCGCCGGGCGGGCGTAGCCGACCCCGTTGTTCAGGTTGGACCGCGGGTTGTGGGCGATGGTCCCCTTCAGGTCCGGCTCGGCGTGGACGCAGTGGGCCAGCAGCCAGCGGCCAGTCGTGTGCGGCCGCAGCCGGTCCGCCGCGCCCGCGTCCACCCGGTCCTCGCCCACGTGGATGTGCACCCCCACGCCCAGATCCTGCGCCAGACCGGCTACGGCGTCGAGCGTGCCGTCGGACAGTGTGAAGCACGCGTGGGCGCCCACCAGTCCCCGGCCGCCCGCTCGCAGGAAGCGCTCGTTCTCGGCCAGGCCCGCCTCGGCGCCCGCGGGACCGTGGCGGTCGGTCACCTCGTAGGCGCACACCACCCGCACGCCCACCTCGGCGCAGGCCTGGGCGATCACGTCCAGGCTGCCGTCGATGGCGCTCGGGGAGGCGTGGTGGTCGACGATGGCCGTGGTGCCGGCCTCCAGCGCCTCGACCGCGCCGAGCAGGGCTGACCAGCGCACCAGGTCGAGGTCCAGGGCCTGGTCGAGCCGCCACCAGACCTGTTCCAGGATGGACGGGAAGTCGGTGGGCGTCACCGGAGGCGGGGGCATGCCCCGGGCGAGCGTCGAGTAGAGGTGGTGGTGGGCGCAGACGAGCCCACCCGTTGTGGCGGTCACGTGGCGGTCACGTGGCGTCGCGCCGCAGGGGGAGCGTGGAGCGCCACTGGCCGTCGCGGTCGTGCAGCGCCCCGGCCACCGCGCCGGCGGTGGGGACCAGCCCGATCTCGCCGACGCCCTTGATCCCGTAGGGGGCGCGGGGCTGGGGCCGCTCGACCAGCACCACGTCCACCGGCGGCATGTCCTTGGCCCGGATGATGCCGAGCTGGCGCAGCGTCGTGGCGGTCGGGCGGGCCTGGTCGTCGGTGGGGTAGTCCTCGCTGAGCGCGTAGCCGAGCCCCATGTGGACCGACCCCACGATCTGGCCCTCGCACAGCAGCGGGTTCACCGCCCGGCCCACGTCGTGGGCGGCCACGACCCGCTCGACCGCACCCGTGTCCCGATCCATGATCACCAGCTGGGCCGCGTAGCCGAACGTCGAGTGGATGGTGGGCCGCTCGACCGTGCCCAGCGCCTGGGTCCAGTCGACCCGGTACTCGCCTTCGTAGTCGATGCCCGGCCGGCAGCCGTCGGCGCACGCCACCCTGCACGCCGCGGCCACCGAACCGGCGCCCATGAGGGTGCCCCGGCTGCCTGTCGTCTGGCCGGCACCCAGCTCATGGGACGTGTCCACCAGCACCCGCACCCGGGCGGGATCGACCCCCAGCTCCTCCACCGCCACCTGGAGCGCCACGGTGTGGACGCCCTGGCCCATCTCCGTCCAGCAGTGCCGGACCTCGACGCCGCCGCCGGTGGCGTAGTCGTCGTCGAAGCGGACGACGGCCTTGGCGATCTCCTTGAACCCGTTGCCCAGGCCCGAGTTCTTGAGCCCGAGCCCGATCCCGACCGCCTTGCCCGAGGCGACGGCCTCGTCGTAGCGGTCCTTGACCGCGTCGAGGCAGTCCCGGGCCCCGAGGCAGCCGTCGTCCATGACCTGGCCCGGCCCCCAGGTGGAGCCGGGGGTCACGACGTTGCGGGCCCGGATGTCCCAGCGGTCGATGCCCGCGGCCTCGGCCAGCCGGTCGAGCACGCCCTCGGTGGCGAACTGGGCCTGGTTGGCCCCGAAGCCTCGGAACGCTCCGCACACGGGGTTGTTGGTGCGGACCGCGATGGCCTCGACGTCGACGACCGGCCAGGCGTAAGGCCCGCTGGCGTGCCCGGCCGCCCGCTCCAGCACCTTCATGCCGACCGAGGCGTAGGGCCCGGAGTCGCCCACGATGCGGGCCTTGAGCGCCGTGACCTTCCCGGTGGCGTCGCAGCCGGCCCACACCTCGGCCCGCACCGGGTGGCGCTTGGGGTGGACCCGCAGCGACTCGTCCCGGCTGAACGTGCACTTCACGGGCCGCTGCAGCAGGTGGGCGGCGAGGGCGGTCTGGGTCTGGTTGGCGCAGTCCTCCTTGCCGCCGAAGGCCCCGCCGTTGGCCACCAGGTGCACGAGGATGCGTTCTTCGGGGATCCCCAGCACGTCGGCGATCTGCGCCCGGTCGTCCCACACGCCCTGGCCTCCGGAGAAGACCTCCAGCGTCCCGTCGTCGTGCGGGACCGCCAGCGTCGACTCCGGCTCCAGGAAGGCGTGCTCGATCCGCTGGGTCTGGAACACCTCGTGGACGGTGTGGGCGCTGGCCGCCAGCGCCTCGTCCACGCCGGCCGCCGCCGGGTCGTCACAGCGGGCGTAGACCGACCGGGACAGCACGTTGGGCTCGGCCGGGTCCCCGACCTCCCAGACCGCCGGCTCGCTGCTGCCGAGGGCGGCGAGCGCGTCGGCGAGCGGTGCGAGCGGCCGGTAGTCCACGTGCACCAGCTCGGCCGCCCGCCGGGCCGTGGCCCGATCCCGCGCCACCACGAGCGCGAGCACGTCGCCGGTGTAGGACGTGCGCCCGCCCACGGGGATGAACACCGGCCAGTCCCGGTGGATCAACCCGATGCGCAGCTCGCCGGGCACGTCCGCCGCGGTGAGCACCCGCTCCACGCCCTCGACCGCCTCGGCCCCGGTCGTGTCGATCGCGAGGATGTCGGCCCGGGCGTGCTCGGACAGCACCGGCGCCGCGTGCAGCATCCCCGCCACCCGCATGTCGTCCACGTACGGCTTGTCCCCCAGGGCCAGCTCGGTGGCCTGGTACTTCGGGATCCGCCCGCCGACCCCCGCCCGCGGCAGGCCGACGGGGACGTCCTTGCCCTGGGCCAGCAGGTCGACCGCGTCGAGGATCGAGTGGTACCCGGTGCACCGGCACAGGTGGCCCCCGAGATGGCGTGCGGCCTTGTCCCGGGTGAGCCCGGCGCCGTCCTTGTCCACGAGGTACTTGGCCCGCATCACGATCCCGGGCGTGCAGAACCCGCACTGCAACGCGCCCGTCGCGGCGAACGCCTCGGCATACC
>DATBGF010000269.1:0-2542 GCA_036558145.1 Acidimicrobiales bacterium | reverse complement strand
CCGAGCCCCGCTACGACGCCAACCCGTCCCTGGCCCACGCCCTCGACGTGCTGTTCATCCTGCACGCGGACCACGAGCAGAACTGCGGCACGACGGCCATGCGCACGATCGCCTCGGCGCACGCGGACCCCTACAGCTGCGTAGCCGGGGCCGCGGCCGCCCTCTACGGGCCCCGTCACGGTGGCGCCAACGAGGCCGTCATCCAGATGCTCCAGCGCATCGGCTCCATCGACAACGTCGACGACTACGTCAAGCGGGTCAAGGCGGGCGAGGTCAAGCTCCAGGGCTTCGGCCACCGCGTGTACAAGAACTACGACCCGCGGGCCAAGATCATCAAGCAGACCGCCGACCAGGTGTTCGAGATCACCGGCCGCAACCCGCTGCTCGACATCGCCCTGAAGCTCGAGGACGTGGCGCTGTCCGACGAGTACTTCGTCTCGCGCAAGCTCTACCCCAACGTCGACTTCTACTCGGGCCTCATCTACCAGGCGATGGACTTCCCCACGGAGATGTTCACCGTGCTGTTCGCCATCCCGCGGGTCTCGGGCTGGCTGGCGCACTGGGTCGAGCTCCTGGACCAGGACCAGAAGATCGCCCGGCCCCGCCAGCTCTACGTGGGGGCGCCCGAGCGGCCCTACGTGCCGATCGCGCAGCGCTGACGGGCTAGACAGGCGGGCCATGCACGCGGTGACCATCGTCAACGGCGCGCTCGAATGGCGCGAGCACCCCGATCCGCTGCCCGGACCGGGCGAGCTGCTGGTGAGGGTGCGCGCCGCCGGCGTCTGCCGGGGCGACATCATGCAGCGGGCGGGGATGTACCCGCCGCCGCCCGGCACGACCCCGCCCGACCGCCCCGGCCTGGAGCTGGCCGGCGAGGTCGTCGAGGCCGGTCCGGGCTGCCGGCGCTTCGAGCCCGGGGACCGGGTCATGGCCGTGGTCACCGGCGCAGGCCAATCGGAGCTGGCCGTCGTCCCCGAGATCGTGGCCCTGCCGGTCCCCGACGGCGTGTCGTGGGAGCAGGCCGGCGGGTTCCCGGAGAACTACACCACCGCCCACGACGCCCTGTTCAGCCAGTGCGAGCTGGGCATGGGCGAGCGGGTGTGCATCCACGGCGCCGCGGGGGGCGTCGGCACCGCCGCGGTCGAGCTGGCCGTGGCCGCAGGGGCCTCGGTGGTGGCCACCGTGCGCAACGAGGCGTCGCGCGACGGGGTGGCGGCGCTGGGTGCGGCCGTGGTGGCCCCGGAGGGCTTCGGCGAGCACGGCCCGTTCGACGTCGTGCTGGAGCTGGTGGGCGGGACCAACATGGCCGCCAACCTCGACGCCCTGGCCACCTGGGGCCGGATCGCCGTCATCGGCGTCGGTGCCGGCCTGTCCGCCGACATCAGCCTGCTGACCCTCATGGGCAAGCGCGGCCGCATCCACGGCTCCACGTTGCGGCCCCGGCCGCTGGAGGAGAAGGCGCTTGCCGCCCGGCGGGTCGAGCGCCACGCGCTGCCGCTCCTGGCCCGCGGCGCGCTCACCGTGCCCGTCGCCGCCACGTTCCCCATGGCCGAGGCGACGGCCGCCTACGACCACTTCTCCGCAGGTGGGAAGCTCGGCAAGATCGTCCTCATCGTTTCGTAATCGACCTTTGGTAAGTTTCGGGCCGCACAACCAGACCTGATCCTTGGCCCGAGGGGACGCGCATGGCCGTAGGGATGCAGGGGATCTTGCCGACCGCGGGTGTAGGCGGCACGCTCCCACGACGACAGAGGCGACCTGGGACGCGGCCGGCGGAGGACAACTTCGTCTTCCCGTTGGCCGTGCGCCGGGCCGGCTGGCTCCTGGTGGTGCTGACCGTGGCCGCCGTGGCGTGGGCCGCCCGCTCGGTCCACGGCGAGCAGGACCACGTCACCGCCTGGGTGTTGACCAGTGCGGTCTTCGCCCTGCCGGGCCTGTGGCTGACGTGGCTGGCCGGCAGCCGGGTGGCACCCTCGGACCGGCCGGTGTGGCGGCTCTGGTACCTGGGCTTCTGCTTCTCCGTCGTGGGCACCACAGCCCTGCTGGCGCTCAGCGGGCGCGATTGGGACTGGGCGCGTGCCGTGTGGATCACCTGCGTCGGCCTCAGCATCCTCAGCTACGGCGCGGGCAACACGGTCATCATGCGGTCCCGGGCCGGGCGCCGGGCCATGGCGCCCGACGTGCTCGACCTCACCACCGTGTCGGTGGCGGTCACCGTGCCCGTGGCCCTGCTGGTGGGCGAGGCGGTCGTGACCGCGGAGGATGCCTGGTTCGCGATCTGCTGGTCGGTGATCACGATCGCCCTGGTCCACGGCGTCGCCTGTGCGGCCGTGCTGGCCGCGCGCATCCGCCCCGAGGACCGCGGCCTGGCCTGGCTGGCCGTGGCGCTCGCCTCGGCTGCGCTGGTCGAGTCCGCCGGCCAGGTGGCCCTGGCGCTCGACGACTTCCGGGCCCCCAGCACCGCGCTGCTGGCCTGGCACGCGCTGGCGTGCGGGCTGGGCTCGATCTTCGTCATCCACGCGGTGCGTCAGCCCTCCGTCGG
>DATBGF010000268.1:0-14307 GCA_036558145.1 Acidimicrobiales bacterium | reverse complement strand
CGTCCTCGGCCGAGCGCAGGTCGGGGCGGGACACGATCTCCAGCAGGGGGACGCCGGCCCGGTTGTAGTCGACCAGGCTGTAGCCGGCGTCGTGGATGCGGCCGCCCCCGCCGACGTGGGTGGACTTGCCGGTGTCCTCTTCCAGGTGGGCGCGCTCGATGCCGACCGTCAGCCCGGACGGCAGCTCCAGCGACCCGTCCACGTTGATGGGCAGGTCGTACTGGCTGATCTGGTAGTCCTTCGGCATGTCCGGGTAGAAGTAGTTCTTCCGGGCGAAGACCGAGCGGCGCACGGTGCAGCCGAGCGCACGGCCCAGCCGCATGGCCAGCTCGACGACGGCCTCGTTGAGCACCGGGAGCGACCCGGGCAGGCCGAGGCACGTGGGGCACACGTTGGTGTTGGGCTCGTCGCCGAAGCGGTTCGGGCAGCCGCAGAACAGCTTCGTCGCCGTGGCCAGCTCGGTGTGCACCTCGAGGCCGACGACCATCTCCCACTCAGAGGACATGGCGCCAGGCTAGAGCGGGACCCGTGCCCGCCCTAACCCGTATGTGGTGGAGATCGGTCGCGCCTACGCGGTGCGCAGGACCGTGTCGTGGTGGTCCCGCCAGCCGATCGTCCGGGCCGCCACGGGGGCTGCCACCGGGGACGTCGGCCGCAGGACGTAGCCCACGCCCCGCACCGTGTGGATGATGCGGGAGCCGGTGGCCTCCAGCTTGCGGCGCAGCGCCGAGACGTGCACCTCGACCAGGTTGACGTCCTGGTGGTCGAAGCCCCACACCATGGTGAGCAGCTGCGACTTGGACAGGACGTGGCCCCGGTTGTGGCAGAACGCCACCAGCAGGGAGAACTCCAGCGCCGTGAGCGAGACCAGCTCGCCGTTGCGCTCGACCAGGTGGGCCGGCTCGTCCAGCAGCAGGTCGCCCAGCTGCAGCGCGCTGCGCTGATGGCCGGCGCGGCGCAGGATGGCCGTCACCTTCCAGCGCAGCTCGGCCAGCGGGAACGGCGTGACCAGCACGTCGTCGGCGCCGGCCTCCAGGCCGGCCAGCCGGTCCTCCAGCCGGGTGGAGCGGGTCAGCACCACCAGGGGGACGTCACTGGCCTGCCGGACCCGGCCGACCACGACCTGGCGCTCGGCCAGCCGGATGTCGCCCACGTCCATGACGAGCAGCGCGGGGCGCTGATCGATCAGGAGGGGCTCGATGGGACCTCGCCGCCGCCGCTCGACCACGAACCCGGCAGAGCCCAGCACTTGGCCCACGGCATCCGCCAGGAAGTCGTCCTCGGTGACGACCAGCACGAGTTCACCCGCGCCGATCACGAGACCCACCAGCTACGTGCATAACGCATCGTTGTCTCACTTCCGCCCGTCGACCACCTCGCAACTGGTGGTCGTCATTTGCCCGTACCACTCGCCCCTGCCCGGGCGAGCCCTTGCGGCGGAAGTCAGCTCCCGCCACGGAGGGAGAGCATAGCGCGGCCGGCGCCCAAAGCGAGGATCACCCCACCGAAACACTTCAGTGAGACCTCAGTGGCTCTTCAGCGCGGCTTCAGACAAGGCCCCGAGACTGGACGGCGATCCCGCGGACAGGCGGGTTGGGCGGACAACTAAGGGGTCATCGTGGGGCTTCCCCTACAGGACCGAGGTGGGCGCCGCTTGGCGGGCGCGCCCGGCAGCGAGGCGCGGATACACACCGCGCAGATCATCAACCTGAACAGACGTCGGAGGGCGCCGGCGGTCAGCCTCGCGGCGCGCCTGGCCATCCTCGACGTCCTGGCACTCACCGTCGGCTGGGCGTTGGGCTGGGTGGTGGCGGCGGCCGCCACGAGCGGGCCGGTGCCCGCCCCTGCAGTCCAGTTCGACGACATCGCCGTCGGTGTCGGCGCCAGCCTCATCGCCTTCGCGTTCTTCGGTCTGTACCGGGCCCCCTCCCATGGCACCCGGTCAGCCAACGCAGGCGCTGCGGCCCAGGCCATCGCCGTCGCCGCCGTCGCCGTCACCGGCTTCCAGGCCGTGGTGGGCGACGCCGCGCCGGGCCTGTCGGTCGGCGCCGCAGGCGGCGGGTTCCTGGCGGTCATCACCGCCCGCTACTGCTTCGACGTCTGGCTCATCGGCTGCCGGCGCCAAGGCCGCTACCTGACCCCGGTCGTGGTGGCGGGCACCGCGCACGACACCGCTGCGCTGGTCGACTTCCTCGCCCTCAACCCCGAGGCCGGCTTCCGCGCCGCCGCCACGGTGGGCGGTCGCGCCGGCGAGGGCCACCCCAGCGCCGACGTCGACGACGCCGTCGAGGCGTCTCCCCACGTCCCCTGGCTGGGCGCCTACGACCAGACCGTGACCGCGGTGCGCAACACCGGCGCGTCCGGCGTGCTGGTGGCGGTCAACCACATCCCCAGCAACGCCCTGCAGTCGCTGCTGCACGAGGTCTCGGCCATCGGGCTCCCGGTCCACCTGTCCAGCGGCCTCACGGGCTTCGCCTCGTCGCGGCTGCGCCCCATGCCGGTCGCTCACGAGCCGTTCCTCGTGCTCCAGCCCCTCCAGCACAGCACCGCACAGCGGGCCGTGAAGCGGGTGATGGACTGCGCGATCTCAGCCGGCGCGCTGGTCCTCAGCTTCCCGGTGATGGCGCTGGCCGCCCTGGCCATCAAGCTCGACGACCGGGGCCCGGTGCTGTTCCGCCAGACCCGGGTCGGCCGCGACGGCACGACCTTCACCTGCCTGAAGCTGCGCACGATGGCCCTCGACGCCGAGGACCGCCTGGCCGACCTGCAGGACCAGAACGAGCGGACCGGCCCGCTGTTCAAGCTCGAGCGCGACCCCCGCGTGACCCGGGTGGGCGGGATCCTCCGTGCCACCGGGATCGACGAGCTGCCCCAGCTCGTCAACGTCCTGCGGGGCGACATGAGCGTCGTGGGCCCCCGCCCGGCCCTGCCGTCGGAGGCCGAGGACTTCGACTGCGAGCTCCAGCAGCGCAACGTCGTCCGCCCCGGGCTGACCGGCCTGTGGCAGACCGAGGCCAACCACAAGGCCTCCTTCGAGGAGTACCGCCGCCTCGACCTGTTCTACGTCAAGAACTGGTCGGCCGCGCTGGACCTCTCGATCCTCGTCAACACCATCCCCACACTCTCGCGACGGGCCATCTCCGCCTTTCGCCGATCGGCACCGACCGCCCCGGTGCCGGTCAGCTCGCCCCCGCCGGCGTCCATTCCCGATCTGGGCCGAGTCGCAACCGGCCCGGTGCCGTTGGCAAGTGAGCGCCGCCGCAGCGCGGTGCGGCGCGCCCCGGCCGATGGCTCGGGACGGCGCCGGCGGGGGCGTAACACTCGCCGGCCTCATGTGCTGGTGATCGTCCAGAACTTGCCGGTGCCGCTCGACCGACGGGTCTGGATGGAGTCCAAGGCCCTAGCGGCCTCGGGCTTCGACGTGTCGGTCATCTGCCCCCGGGGGGAGAAGGACGGCGTGCGCGATTCCCGCTTCGAGGAGCTGGAAGGCGTTCGCATCCATCGCTACGCCCCGCCGCGGCCGGCGACCGGCACGCTGACCTACGTCTGGGAGTTCGCCTACTGCTGGATGCGGACCGCCGCGCTGTCGGCCCGCATCTTCGCCCGGCGGCGCTTCGACATCATCCAGGCGTGCAACCCCCCGGACACGTACTTCGCGCTGGCCCGCCTGTACCGCCCGCTCGGCGTGAAGTTCGTGTTCGACCACCATGACCTGTGCCCCGAGCTGTTCGAGTCCCGCGACCTCACCAAGCCGCCGTCCAAGCCGCTCATGGCGGCGCTGCGGCTGCTGGAGCGGGGCACGTACCGCACGGCGGACCACGTCATCACCACCAACGAGTCGTACCGCGACACGGCTCGGGTGCGCACCGGGAAGCCGATGGCCGACTTCACCATCGTGCGCAGCTCACCGGACCCCGCCCTCATGAAGCGTGAGGGCGACGTGCCGGAGCTGCGCCACGGCCGCCGGCACCTGGCCGTCTACCTCGGGATCATGGGCCACCAGGACGGCGTGGACATGGTGCTGCGGGCGGCGGACGTCCTGATCCACGACCTGGGCCGCACCGACATCCACTTCGCCCTGCTCGGCTTCGGCGACACGCTGGAGGACCTCAAGGCCCTGGCCACCGAGCTCGAGCTGGACGACTACGTCACCTTCACCGGGCGCGTCGGGCCCCCCGACATCGCCCGCTACCTGTCGACCGCCAGCGTCGGGCTGTGCCCCGACCCGAAGACGCCGTTCAACGACCGGTCGACCATGAACAAGGTCCTCGAGTACATGGCGCACGAGCTGCCCGTGGTCTCGTTCGACCTGGCCGAGACCCTGCGTGCCGCAGGGCCGGCCACCCAGCCGGTCACCTGGCTGGGGAACACCGAGGCCGACGCCAAGGCGTACGGGCTCGCGATCGTCGACGTGCTCGACGACACCGAGAAGGGCATGGCCATGGGGCGCCTTGGCCGGGCCCGGATCGAAAACGGGATGGGCTGGCCGACCCAGGCAGCCGGCTACGTCGCCGCCTACGATCGACTGGTGGGGCGGACCCCCCAGGTCGACGACGGTGCCGACAGGCCCACCCGGTCCCTGCCCTCGACACGGAGCCGCGATCTCCAAGGGGTGTGATCACAACATGGATCTTCTGACCGCGCTCAGGATCCTCATCAGACGCTGGCCGGTGGTGCTCATCGGCCTCGCCGTCACCGTCATCGGCTTCATCCAGATCGGTGCGATGATCGCGCCGACCTACGAGGCCAAGAGCACCGTGCTGTTGCTGAGCCCCGGCTCCAACACCACGAACCCGTTCAACGAGTTCGGCGGGAACCTCGATGTGACCGCCGACGCCCTCATGGTCGTGCTCCAGAGCCCCGCCGGGGCCGAGAAGCTCAAGGCCGACGGTGCGACCGGCAGCTTCAAGCTGGAGCGCACCAGCGGGCCGCTCGTCGACATCACCGCCAGCGCCGGCTCCAAGGTGGAGGCGACCAAGACGGTCGAGGTCGTCGTGGAGGGCGTGAAGAGCGAGCTCGAGCTGCGCCAGCAGGCGTCCCCGATCGAGCAGCGCATCACCGTGAGCGAGCTCACGCTGCCGGTTGCCAGCGCCAAGCTGGGCAGCCGCATCCGGGCGCAGTTCGTGGTGGTGGCCGTCGGCCTGACCGGCACGGTGGCGGCCGCGCTGGCCGTCGACGCCATCATGCGCCAGCGCAGCGAGGCCCGGCTCCGCCGTGAGGCGGAGGAGGACGAGGAGTACGACGTCTGGGAGCCGCCCGCCGACCCGGCGCACGCCCCGCTCACCAGCCGGAGCTTCGCGCCCAACGGCGAGTCCCGCCGATCACCCACCGTGAACGGCACGCCCGCCGCCTCGCCGCTCACGCCGGTCAACGGCCGGGGTACCGGCGTGCCGTCGAGCATCTACCGCCCGGCGACCCCGCGCCCGCGGCCCGAGGTCCCCGCCGACGGCTCGTCCAACGGTGGGGTGCCCGGCGCCGACCGCCGTCCCACGGATCCCGCACCCGAGCAGGCCGGCACCGACCGCGCCGGCGAGGAGCGTGGCTCCGCCGGGACCACGACATGGCGTCCCGCCCGCCCCACCGAGGTGCCGCGCCCTGTGGGCGACAGCCGGCCCTCCGATCCGAAGGTCGACGAGGCGCGGCGCGCCAACTTCTCATGACCGCGACGGTCTTCCCGGCGGGTCTGTACCGGACCGCCGTCCGGCCGAACATGTTCGCGGCCCGGGCCCGGTTCGACCCGACGTGGATGGTCGGCGTGTGGATCACGGTCCTCCTCGTGATCCCGTCGCCGCTCGTGGTGGGCCCGCTCGGTGCGGCGGGCGCGCCCGCCGTCATGCTGGCGCTGGTCTGCCTGGTCTGGTGGGCCTGCGCCCGCTGCATCCCGGGCGGCATGGCCTGGGGCTTCAACCCGGTCCGCTGGGCCATCATCGGCTTCACCGCGGCGATGTTCGCCGGCTACGCCGCCGGGGCCACCCACCCGCTGGCCGGCATCCAGGTGGTCGGCTCGGACCGCACGCTGCTGATGATCCTCGGCATGGCCGGCATCGCCCTGCTCGCCTGCGACGGGATCGGCTCGCTCGACCAGCTCTACCGGGTCATCCGGCGGCTGGTCAACGTCACCGCCGCCATGGCGGCGGCGGGGATCCTGCAGTTCTACGTCGGCCTCAACGTCGCCCGGTTCGTCACCATCCCCGGCCTCGTCAACGCCGTCCCGCCGACCGACAAGTTCGCCCTCGAGGAGCGGGGCGACCTCCGGCGGGTGGTGGCGACCTCGTCGCACCCCATCGAGTTCGGGGTCGTGATGGCCATCATCCTGCCGATCGCCCTCCAGCTGGCGCTGACCGCCACCGAGGAGGAGAAGCGGAACCGGTGGATCTGCGTCGGCCTGATCGGCATCGCCACTCCCCTGTCGCTGGCCCGCGCCGCGATCCTCGGCCTGGTGTGCGGCCTGCTCATGCTCTGGTGCGGCTGGGAGTGGGAGCGGAAGAAGAAGGCGCTCAAGGTGGCCCTCTTCTACCTGGTCGCGATGCGCCTCCTCGTCGACGGCCTGCTGGGGACCATCAAGGGCATGTTCATGAACATGTTCAGCGACCCGAGCTACCAGGGCCGCACCATGGACTACGGCAAGATCGGCGAGATGTTCAGCCAGCGCCCGTGGTTCGGCCACGGGCTCGGCACGTTCGACCCCCGCATCTACTTCTACCTGGACAACCAGTACCTGGGGACCCTCGTCGAGACCGGCCTGGTCGGCCTGGTGTCCATGATCGGGCTGTTCCTGGTCGGCCTGTTCACCGCCCGCAGCGTCCACCGCATGTGCAAGGGAGCCGGCCTGACCAAGCTGGGCGAGCTGGGCCGGGCCATGGCGGCGTCGATGTTCGTCGTCATCGTCACCTTCGTCACCTTCGACGCGATGTCCTTCCGCATGGCGGCCGGCATCGTGTTCGTGCTGCTCGGGATCATCGGTGCCGCCTGGCGGGTGGCCCGGATCGAGTCGACCCGGCTCACCTGGCGGCCCCGCCCGGTGACCGACCAGGGCGTCCACATCACCCGGCTGACGCCGGCGCGCGAGCCCGTGGGCGCGGGGTCACGGGCATGAGCGCGGTCGGCTCGGTGGTCAACGTCACGTTCCACGGCATCGGCCCGGTCCAGCGCGACCTCGATCCCGGCGAGGGCGGGACCTGGGTCAGCGTCGAGCAGTTCGAGCAGCTGCTCGACGCCGCGGTCGGCCGGCCGGAGGTGCGGATCAGCTTCGACGACGGCAACGCGTCGGACCTGGAGATCGCCCTGCCCCGGCTGCTCGAGCGCGGGCTCACCGCGGAGTTCTTCCTGCTGGCCGGGCGGCTGGGCGAGCCGGGCCGGATCGACACGGCCGGCGTGCGCGAGCTCGCCGGCGCGGGCATGGCGATCGGCTCCCATGGCTGGGCGCACCGCGACTGGCGGCGCATCGACGACCGGGCAGCCGAGCAGGAGATCCACGACGCCCCCCGGGTCCTGACCGCGCTCGCCGGGCGCCCCGTGTCCAGCGTCGCCGTCCCGTTCGGCTCCTACGACCGGCACGTGCTGCACCGGCTGCGCGACGCGAAGGTCAGCCGGGTCTACACCAGCGACGGCGGCCGGACCCGCCGCGGCTCGTGGATCCAGGCCAGGAACAGCGCGCACCACGATCTCGACGCCCACTGGGTCCACCGGGTGGTCGACGAGGCGCCGAGCCTCAAGGCGCGCGCCCGCGGGCTGGCCGCCCGCACGGTCAAGCGGTTCAGGGGTTGAGCGTGCCCGCGAGACTCGCCGTCGTGATCGTCACCTACAACAGCGCGGGCGTGCTGGAGGGGTGCCTGCGCTCCCTGCCCGACGCGGCCCGGGGCGTCACGCTCGCCGGCGTCGTGGTGGCCGACAACGCGTCCACCGACGATTCCGTGCGCATCGCCCGCGAGTCGCCGGTGCCGGTCGAGGTCGTGGACGTGGGCCACAACGCCGGGTACGCGGCGGGCTTCCACGCCGGGATGGCGGCCCTGGACCTGGCGCGGCTCGACGCGGTGATGGTCCTCAACCCGGACTGCCGGCTGCTGCCCGGCTCGCTGGCCACGCTGGCGGCCGCGCTGGACCAGCCCCACGTCGGGATCGCCGCGCCCCGGCTCCTCAACCCGGACGGGACGCTGCAGCCGACGCTGCGCCGCGAGCCCACCGTCGGCCGGGCCCTGGCCGAAGCGGTCTTCGGTGGGGAGCGGGCGGGCCGGATCGGCACGCTGGGCGAGCAGGTCTACGACGAGCGCCAGCACGACCACGCCGGCCCGGCGGCCTGGGTGACCGGAGCGGCGCTGCTGATGTCGACGCGCTGCCTGGAGCAGGTCGGTCCCTGGGACGAGTCGTTCCTGCTCTACAGCGAGGAGACGGACTTCCTCCTGCGCGCGGCCGACGCCGGCTGGTCCACCTGGTACGAGCCGGCCGCCGTGGTCGAGCACATCGGGGGCGAGTCCGGCACCAACCCGGCGCTGACGGCGCTGCTGGTCGTCAACAAGGTCCGGCTGTTCCGCCGGCGGCGCGGCCAGCCCGCCGCGGCCGCCTACTACCTGTTCACCCTGCTCGGGTGGGGGGTCCGGGCCCTGGCCGGCCGGCGCAACGCCCGGGCCGCGACCGTCGCCCTGCTGCGGCCGTCGCGCCGGCCCCGCTCGCTGGCCGAGCTGTCCCCCGCCGCGTGACATCACAGAGTGAGATGACCGTCGATCACATCCTGCTCACCAGGTTCAACCTGCCGACTTCGGGCGTCGAGGGCGTGATCCGCGCCCGGGAGGGCTGGCTGCGCAACCGCGTCGAGCTGTTCGAGCACTACTGCGCCCCCTCGGTCGCCGCCCAGACCCGCCCGGTCGGCTGGATCATCTACTTCGACCCCGAGAGCCCGGCGTGGATGCTGGACCGGCTGGCCCCGCTCGTGGAGCGCGGGCTGTTCCGGCCCATCTACCGGGCCTCGGTCAGCGACGAGGAGCTCGTGTCCGACCTGCGGGAGACGGTCCCGTCGCCGCAGAGCGTCCTGCTCACCACCAACCTCGACAACGACGACGGCCTGGCGAGCGACTTCTCCGAGCGCCTCATCGCCACCCGCTGCGCCCACGACCGGGCCGCCCTCTACGTCACCCGCGGGCTGGTCAAGAGCCCTCGGGGCCTGTTCCTGCGGCGCGACCCGGTGAACGCGTTCCCGTCGGTGCGGGAGAGCTGGGACGCCCCGGTCACGGCCTGGAGCGAGTACCACAACGAGTTCCCCCGGGTGATGCCCTCGATCCAGGTCGCCGGAGGCCCCGGGTGGCTCCAGGTCGTCCACGGCGAGAACGTGAGCAACCGCGTGCGCGGCCGCCTCGTCTCCCCGGGCGCCTACGCGGGCCGGTTCGGCGACATGCTCGACGACGTGGCCGAGCCGAGCCGGGCCGACCGGTGGAAGGACGGGGCGCTGTACCGGCCGGGCCGCGTCGTGCGGGACACCACCCGGGCGACGACCCGGACCACGGCGCTGCGGCTGCTCGGCAAGGAGCGCTACTCGGACGCCAAGCTGGCGCTGGTCCGGTCCCAACGGGCGGTCAGGCGCGTGATAGCTCGTCCTGCACGAACTCGGTGAGGCTGCCGAGCGTCTCGAACATCTCGCCGGAGAAGTTGTCGTCGTCGATCGTGATGTCGAACCGGTCCTCCAGCGCGGTCGCGAGCTCGACCACCGCCAGCGAGTCCAGCTCCGGGAGCTCGCCGAAGAGCGGCGTGGACGCGTCCATGGCCGCCACGCGGTCCTCGATGTCCAGGGTCTTGCCCAGGACATCCTTGACTGCGTCCATCACGGGCTCGCTCATCACATTGCCTTTCGGGTAGGTCAGACCAGGACTTCGACGGGGGGCGGGTGCCCGAGGAACGCCGTCGGGCTGGCGGTGAGGCCGTAGGCCCCCGCCTGGAACAGGACGACGAGGTCGCCGACCTCGACGGGCGGCAGCTCGACGTTGTCGCCCAGCAGGTCCAGCGGCGTGCAGAGGCAGCCGACCACCGTCATCGGCCCGTCCTCCGCCACCTCGGCCCGGTTCCCCACGACGACCGGGTAGTTCCGCCGGATCACCTGGCCGAAGTTGCCCGATGCCGCCAGCTGGTGGTGCAGGCCGCCGTCGACGACGGCGTACTCCCGGCCCCGGGACACCTTGCGGTCCACGACCCGCGTCACGTAGACGCCGCACTCACCCACGATGAACCGGCCGAGCTCGATGCTCGCGTGGGCGTCGGGCAGGTTGGGGGCGATGGCGTTCTCCAGCAGGTCCGCCAGGTTGTCGCCCAGCGCGGCCAGGTCCAGGGGCTGGTCCTTCTCGAAGTACGGGATGCCGAAGCCGCCGCCCAGGTTGACGTAGGTGACCGGCTGGGTGGCGTGGGTGGCCAGCTTGAGCACGAGGTCGACGGTCTTGCGCTGGGCCTCGACGAGGATCTCGACGTTGAGGTTCTGGGAGCCGGCGAAGACGTGGAACCCGGTCACCTCGACGTCCGCCCCCGCCAGGGACGCGAGCAGGTCCGGCACCACCTCCGAGTCGACGCCGAACTGTTGGGGCCCGCCGCCCATGCGCATGCCCGAGCCCTTCACCGCGAAGTCGGGGTTGACCCGCACCGCGACGCGCGGCCGCACGCCCGACGCCTCCCCGGCCCGCACCACCCGGGCCGCCTCGCCCGCCGACTCGAGCTCGATCGTGACCCCGGCGGCCACGGCCATGGCCAGCTCCTGGTCGGTCTTGCCCGGCCCGGCGAAGCTGACCCGCTCGGGGGCCATGCCGGTGTCGAGGGCGACCTTCATCTCGCCGGTGGAGGCGACGTCGAGCGCGTCGACCAGCCCGCTCAGGTGCTGGACGACCGCCGGCATCGGGTTGGCCTTCACCGCGTAGCCGAGGCCCAGGTCCGCCGGGAGCGAGCGGCGCAGCAGCGCCACCCGTTCGCTCAGCCGGGCCCGGTCGTAGGCGAAGAACGGCGTGGAGCCGACGCGCCGGGCCAGGCGGGTCAGCGGCAGCCCGCCGACGGCGATCTCGCCGTCCACGGTGCCGAAGGCCGCGAGGTGGTCCGTGGCCCTCATGATGCGTAGTCCGCCTTCAGCTGGTTCCGGTCGAACTTGCCGTTGGCGGACCGGGGCAGCTCGCCCAGCTCGTGGACCGTCGAGGGGACCATGAACAGCGGCAGCTCCTTGCGCAGGAAGTGGGACAGCGCGTCCGCGTCGAGGCCGGTCCCGCCGGCCGGCGCGACGACGAGCACCACGCGCTCGCCGAGCCGGTCGTCGGGCACGCCGATGGCCACCGCGTCGCGCACGAGCCCGGAGGAGTAGGCGACCTCCTCGATCTCGGTCGGGCTGACCCGGTACCCGGAGGTCTTGATCATGTCGTCCTTGCGGCCGACGAAGTAGAGGAAGCCCTCGTCGTCGGTGACGACCGTGTCGCCCGAGAACACGGCGAGCTCGGGTGCCCGCCAGCCGGCCTGGCCGGGCAGGGGCCGGAACCGCTCGGCCGTGCGCTCGGGATCGTTCCAGTAGCCCTGGGCGACGAGCGCGCCCCGGTGGACGAGCTCGCCCTCCTCGCCCCGCTCGCACGGGGTGCCGTCGGGCCGCAGGACAAGGATCTCCGCGTTCGGGATCGCCTTGCCGATGGAGCCCGGGCGGCGGTCCACCTCGGCCGGGTCGAGGTAGGTCGACCGGAACGCCTCGGTCAGGCCGTACATGAGGAACGGGCTGGCCTGCGGGAAGATCTCACGCAGCCGGTCGAGCGTGGACTTGGGCATCCGGCCGCCGGTGTTGGCGAAGTAGCGCAGGCTGCGCGTGGCCTCCTCCGGCCAGTCCAGGTCGGCGATCTGGATCCAAAGCGGCGGCACGCACGTGAGCCCGGTCACCGCGTGGCGGGCGCAGAGCTTGACCACGTCGCCGGGCACCAGATGGTTGTGCAGCACCACGTGGGCCCCGACGCTGAAGGCGGTCGTGACCTGGCTCAGGCCGGCGTCGAAGCTGAGCGGCAGGACCGACAGGATCACGTCGTCGGCGGTGTTGCCGAGGTAGCTGCTGACGCTCTCGGCCCCGACGATCAGGTTGCGGTGGCTCAGCACGACGCCCTTGGGCTTGCCGGTGCTGCCCGACGTGTAGAGGATCGCCGCCAGGTCGACGTCGATGCCGCCGCCGCGGGTGGGCTCGCCGCCGGCGTCCACGTCGGACCACAGCACGGCGGCGAGGCCGTGGGTCTCGTCCGGCAGGTGCTCGCCGGCCAGCACCACGGTCCGCAGGGCCGGGCAGGAGCTCAGCTCGTCGCTCAGCACCCCCAGGCGCGGCGGCGTCGTGACCAGGGTGGTCACGTCGCAGTCACGCAGCAGGTGGCCCACCTGGGGGCCCTTGAGGATGGGGTTGATCGGGACGAAGACGGCGCCGAGGCGGGCCGCGGCCAGCATGGCGACGACGGTTTCGGGCCGCTTGTCGAGGTAGATCCCGAGCCGTTCGCCCGGGGCCAGCCCCTGGGCTTCGAGCCCGGCGGCGACCGACCGGGTGGTGTCCCACAGCTCCCGGTAGGTCATCGGCTGGTTCTTGAAGGTGAGCGCCGGCCGCCCCGGGTGCGCCGCGGCCGCCTCCCGGACCAGGTCTCCGATGTTGCATCTCATCGACGGGTCGCTCCTTCCCGGTGCCGCCCGGTCACCACGCCACGCAGGTGAGCTCGCTGTAGAGGTAGTCGATGTCCTCTGCCTTCAGGGTCGTGCTGCGGAACATCTTGGGCCGGGGCGACCCCAGGAGGCGACCCCGGCGCGGCGCGGCGCCGGTGACGCGGTGCTCGACCAGGGTCGCGGGCCGGCCGAGAGCGAGGAGCACATGGCGGAACACGACGCCCTGGTGCCGGGCGAAGACCTCGGGATCGCTGACGTGGAGGATCGACGCGAAGATCGGGAGCCGCTTGCGCCGGTCCTTGCGCACGACGACGTGGCACACGCGCCCGTCCGGCTCCCGCAGGACGAGCTGGCGGGCCGCCGCCGCGTCCCGATGGTCGCGGTAGCGCTGCAGGTCGTCCCCGGTGAGCAGGCCCTCGATCTCCCGGTCGCCGGTCACGAGCCGGACCCCCTGCACCCGCAACGGCCAGGGGAGGTTGGGCACGAGCGTCGTGGTCGTGTCCAGGTCCTCGAACTTCAGCCTCCGGTTCAACGGGACCACGCTGCCACTGGGCGAGAAGTCGGTGAAGTGGTAGCCCTTCTGGCCCAGCAGCGCCCGCAGCAGGCGCACGGACGCGGCGCGGTGGGCCTCGGCCACGCACCAGGCGGCGAGGTTGCAGAAGCGCTCGGTCCGGCCCTCGACGACCCGCTCCGAGTAGAACGCGAGGTAGGCCCCGACCACGGCGCCCCCGTCCCGGAGGAGGAACCCGCGGTTGGGGGCCTCGACCGGCCAGGGCGGGACCATGAACGCCGACCACTGCTCGGCGGACAGGCGGGAGTTCATGTGGAGGTGGAGGAACGCCCCCACCTCGGCCCGATCGCCGTCCGTGATGGGCGAGAGCTCGGGCGAGCTCACGGAGTCTGGTTTCTAGGGATTGAGTGGACTTCCGTCATCCCACCTGTTACCGCTCCACACATTGCCATTGCCGGAGTTCCATTCGCTCACGGCCCCGTAGTACCCGCACTTTCCCGTGGGGCCTTTCGCGAACACGTTGTTGGTGAAGGTCACGTTACTGGCGGTCGGGTAGGGCTTTCCAGAGTAGTTCCCGACGTTGTAGCAGTACCCCGGTTGCGCCTGCGCGTAGGGCCCGCCAGTAGCGGCTGGAGCGAAGTACGTCTTGGTGATGGTGATGTTCCGGACCGGCGCGAAGTCGCCGTAGAACCCGATGTCAGCCGAGCACCCCGCATCGGAACCAGGTGAATCACTGCTGGCGAACCCGCCACAATCGGCATAGCCGTGTTCGATGCGGAAGAACCCGTCGGAGGCCTCGATGCCGTTGCCTCCGAACGCGTTGTAGTGGAACTCCTGCTCCAGGTGCATGCCATGGACCCATGAGTCATGTGACTCGCAATAGGCCTGGCACTTGATGGTGGCATTGCCACCGTGGCTGTTCACCCGCCAATCGAAGGTGTTGTAGAAGCCGGTGTTGGCCCAGAATGCGCTGCCGGACACCGCCACCTCGGTGTCCTTGATCACCACGGGGCCCTGGTTGACGTTGTCGGTGTGGATCGTGCCCTGGACCAGTGAGTTGGTGATGGTCACGCACGGGGTGCTGGCGCTGTGCGTGCCGTTGCCCGCCTCGATGCGCAGCTCGCCGTTCACCTTCTTGCCGTCGATCACGACGCCGCACGAGGAGA
>DATBGF010000267.1:0-2286 GCA_036558145.1 Acidimicrobiales bacterium | reverse complement strand
TGCTGGAGACGCTCGCCGCCGGGGACGCGGGTGGGCTGCTGGCAGCCGACCGCCCCGGCCCGGCGGCCGGCGCGCTCGACGCGTGCCCGGATCCGTCCCTGGCCGCCGGCGCCACGGACGCAGTGCTGGCGGTCGCTCCGGCGGACGCGAGCGAGAGGCTGGCGTGGGCTCCGGGGTGGCCGGCGCGGCGCCTGGTGTGGGTGTCGTCGGGCGACGACCTCGGGCTGGTCGAGGTCGCGGCCGAGCCGGAGCCGGTGGAGGCACTGGCGTTCGCGGCGTCCGGCGGCGTGTCGCTCGACCTGGCGGGGGCGCGGGTGCTGGGCGAGTGGGAGCTGCCGCCGGGGGGTGGGCTCGCCGTGCGGGGGCGGGCCCGGCTGTGGACCGCAGCCGTCGCCGTCGGGATCGGCCAGGCGGCCTTCGACGCCACCGTCGCCTACACGACCGAGCGGGTCGTCTTCGGGCGGCCGGTCGCCCACCACCAGGCCAACGCGTTCCAGCTGGCGGGCCTGGCGACGGGGATCCACGGCGCCCGCCTGGCCGTGCGCGACGCGGCGGCCGCCTACGACGGCGGCGACCCGGCGGCCGGCTTCTGGGCCACCCAGGCCTGGCGGGAGGCGATCGACGCCGCGGTGGCGATGACCGAGGCCGGCATCCAGCTGCTCGGGGGCCACGGCTTCCTGGTCGACCACCTGGCGGAGAAGCGCTTCCGCGAGGCCCGCATGCTGGGGCTGCTGTTCGGCGGCGTCGACGCCGCTCTCGACGACCTGGCCGGCGCGGTGCTCGCCGTCCCCGATCCCCTCCTCGGCGCATGATCGGCCTCGACGCGGGCAGCCGCGAGATGCTGGCCGAGCTGGCGGACCTGGGGCGGCGCTACATCCGTCCCATGGGCCTAGAGTCGGACCGCACCGGCGACCCGCCACCCGCCGACCACGAGCTCTACCGGCTCTGCGCCCGCCAGGGCGGCCTGGTCAGCCGCACGGTCGGGCCGGGCGAGGACGACGGCGGGGCGGGCGGGGATGCCGCCCTCACCTGGCGGCCGCTGCGGGCGGTGCTGATCGCCGAGGAGAGCGCCTACTGGGACCGGGGCGTCGCCCTGTCCCTGCCCGGCCCGGGCCTGGGGGGCGCGGCGCTGCGCAGCGCGGCCACCCCGGACCAGCGCGAGCGCTTCCTGGCCCCGTTCGCCGACCACAGCCGCGCCCACTGGGGCGCCATGGCCATGACCGAGCCCGGCGCGGGCAGCGACGTGGCCCGCATCCGCACCCGGGCGCGGCGTGACGGCGACGAGTGGGTGCTCACCGGGCAGAAGATGTTCTGCTCCAACGGGGCGCGGGCCGACTGGGTGGTGGTGTGGGCCACCGTCGACCCCGACCTCGGCCGGGACGGCCACCGGGCCTTCGTGGTCGAGCAGGGCACGCCCGGCTTCGAGCTGTTGCGCATCGAGCACAAGATGGGCTCCCGGGGCTACGAGACCGCCAGCTTCGCCCTCGACGACGTGCGGGTCCCGGCCGCCAACCTGCTGGGCGGCGAGGAGCTCTACGAGGCCCGCAGGGGGTTCAAGGCGGCCATGGCCACCTACAACCTCACCCGGCCGATCCACGCGGCGCAGGGCGTGGGCATGGGCCGCGCCGCCCTCGACCTGGCGCTGGACCTGGTCCGCAGCGACTTCCCCGCCCAGGGCGATCGCCGCCGCCGGGCCCTGGAGCGCCTCGCCGACATGCGCCGCAGGCTGCACGTCGCCCGGCTCATGTGCCTGCACGCGGTGTGGCTGGCCCGCCGGAGCACGGACAACGCGCTGGAGGCGTCCTACGCCAAGCTCTACGCCCCGCCCGTGGTCTACGAGGCCGTGTCCACCGCGCTCGACATCTTCGGCGAGGCCGGCGTGGTCCGGGACAACCTGATCGAGAAGCTGTACCGCGACGTCAAGATCCTCGACATCGGCGAGGGCACCCAGCAGGTCCAGCGGCTGGTCGTGGCCCGCCACCTGCTCGGGCTCCCCCGCGAGCCGTAGCTCACCTCTGGCGCGGCATCGCCCCCCAGCGTGCACTGGGGGGCGATGCGTGAGTGCTCGCTGCGGGATCACAGCGGGACGTTGTGGCTCCCGGGCAGGACCTCGTCGTACGACCCATGGACCTCGACCGAGGTCGGCTTGCCGGAGTCGTCGCCGCCCACGAAGGTGGCGAAGGCCAGGCCGGCCACGGCCAGGAAGGCCGCCGCCACGCCGGCCCACACGACAGCGTGGCGCCGGGAGCGCTGGGGCCGGTCCTGCGACTGCTCGCGGGTGCCGGT
>DATBGF010000266.1:0-2042 GCA_036558145.1 Acidimicrobiales bacterium | reverse complement strand
AGGCGCAGCCTCCGGGAGCCACTCCGGCGGCGCGTCCGCCCGCGAGCGGAGGAAGTCGTCGAGATTGCGGGCGTAGGCGTCGATGGTCTTGGCCGCTTTCTGGCGCTTCGCCAGCATCTCGATGAAGGCGCGCGCGACCGGCTGGGCCGCGACAAGCGGGTAGAACTGCCACTTGATCTCGGTCATGCTCCCTCCTTGCGCCCGAGCGGTCCGCCGCCCGGGGCTTGCCGCACCACGTCGCTCGCCGCCGCCTCCTTGAGGAAGGCGGTGTGTGCCCGCGGGCAGTATATCGGCCGGGAGTATCCGAGCTAAGGAGTCGTCAAGGAATAACTTCCGGGCGTGCTGGCGTGTCGGTCAGCGGGCGGGGTCGGATGGTGTAGTTCCAGGTGGGGCAGGTCGCATGCGGGTCGAGTGCCAGCGCCTTCATCGCCGCGTCCGAGACGGTCAGGCCGGGCGGATAGTCCCCCGCGAGCAGGGCCGCCTCGACCTGCAGCCCGGTGGCCGTCGTCGTGCCCCGCAGGTAGCCCAGCAGGGTGTCCCAGGTGCGCAGCGGCTGGCCGGCCCAGTGCAGGCTGATCGGGCCGAACAGCCGGTGCTCGATCGGGTTCCATTTCGAGCAGCCGGGCGGGTAGTGGCAGACCGTCACGGTCAGCCCGAGCCGGTCGCACAGGTGCTCCTGCACCTGCTGCTTCCACAGCCGGGGCCGGTAGCCGTTGCTCCCCCCGCCGTCGGCCAGGACCAGCAGGCGCGCGGCCTGCGGGTAGGCCGCCCGGCCCACCTCCCGCCACCAGCGGGCGAGCGCGGCGACGGCGAACTGGGGCGTGTCGCCCGAGGCCCCGACGTAGACCGCGCCGCGATTGGCCGCCACGTCGTAGATGCCGTAGGGGACGGCCCGCCCCAGCGCGTCGTCGCGGAAGTCGTGGACGTTGACCGCCGTCGCCTCGCGGCTCCAGGCCCGCCCGGCGTTCTTGAAGTTGCCGACCAGCTCCTTCTTCTTGGTGTCGACCGAGATCACCGGCAGCCCCGCCTCCTGGAAGGCCCGGCGCTGGGCGGCGATGTAGACGAACTGGGCGTCGCGGTCGGGGTGGCCCGACCGGGCCTCGACCCGCTTGGCGTTGGCGTGGAGGGCGTACTCCAGCCCCCTCAGCAGCCGCCCGACGGTCTGGTGGCTGACCGCGTGTCCCGCCTCGGCCAGGCGGTGGCGCAACTGGCGTAGGCTGCTGCGCACCCACTTCCGCTCGCCCATCGGATCGCCGGCCGTCTCGGGTTCCACCAAGGCCTCCAGGGCGGTCAGGATCGCCGGGTCTTTTTTTCGACCGGCAGGCGGCCACCGCCGGGGCGGCGCACCCGGTCGGGCGGCACCTCGGCCAGCCCGCCGGCCAGCTCGCCGCGCCCCCGGCGGATCGTCCGCTCGTCCATCCCGGTGATCTGGGAAAGGAGGCGGTCGCCGCCCGGCCCGGCCCGGCCGGCCTCCAGCGCCGCGTACCAGCGGCGCTGCGCCTCGTCCAGGCGGCTCAGGAACACGTTCATCTGGCGATGGCGCTCCTGGTCGGGATGGGGCGTGCCCGACCGGCAGTCGGGGCACTGGCAGGGCCGAACGTCGCCGCCGCTCATCGCGCACTCCGGGACGAGGTGGATGCCGACCGCCCCAGTCTACACCACCCCGGGGAAGTTATTCCTGGACGACCCCTAACATCTAACACTACCCCTTTGGCGGTGGGGGGCGCCTGCGCGACGATCGCCAGCCCGGCCACCGTCACCGTCGCCCCCTCGGGGGCCGTGTCGAGCGCTGCGGTGGTGATGACTCCAGCCGCGTCGAGCGCCGGGCGGATCGTGGCGACCGGGTGGGCGGTGAGGGGGATACCGGTGGCCCAGGACTCGGCCGCGACGCGCTCGGGCGGGGTCTCGGCGGGGAGAGAGACGGGCGCGACGGGGAGCGGCAGCCCGGTGGCGTTACGCCAGGTGGCCGGGAGCGCCCAGAGCAACTGACGGCGGGGCTGGCTCCATGCATCGCAGGCCCCGGCCATGACCAGGGCGGCGAC
>DATBGF010000265.1:0-16700 GCA_036558145.1 Acidimicrobiales bacterium | reverse complement strand
TCGCTGCGGCTGCGGCGGCGGGCGGGGGTGCCATGGGGGCCGCGGGGCGGACGGCGGCGGCTGGGGCTGGGGGTGGGATGGGGGAGGCGCTCAGGGTGCCGGCGGCTCGGGCGGCGACGATGGCGGCGCCCAGGGCGATGGCGTGCTTGGGGTGGGCGTCGACGGCTACCGGGCGGCCCAGGCGGGCGGAGACCAGCTCGGCCACCAGGGGGATGCGGGACGAGCCGCCCACCAGGAGTACGTGGTCGATGTCGCTGGGGGCGAGGTTGGCCGAGCGGACGGCTCGCTCCAGGGCCGTGACCGTGTCGGCCAGCGGGGGGCGGATCATCTCCTCCAGCTCGGCGCGGGTCACCCGCACCTCGGTCTGGATGGTCGGCAGCAGTACCGGGACCGAGATCTCGGTGTCCAGCGACAGGGCCTCCTTGGCCTGCGTGCACTCGATGCGCAGGCGGGACACGGCGGCCAGCGCCTGGGGGTCGTCGGGGTCCAGCTCCTCGTAGGCGTCGCCCAGCGACGAGGTCACGTGGGCGAAGACGGCGGCGTCCACGTCGATGCCGCCGAGGTGCTCGATGCCCTCCGGGGTGCCGAGCATGGTGAAGCCGCCGTCGGGCTCCTTGCGGAGGATCGCGGCGTCGAACGTGCCGCCGCCCAGGTCGTAGACCGCGATGACCGCGCCCTGCTCGACCCGGGCCTGCGACGAGTACGAGATGGCGGCCGCCTGCGGCTCGGTCAGCAGGATGGTCCGGCCGATGCCGGCCAGCTCGGCCGCCTTGTCCAGCAGGTCGCGCTTGAACGGGCCCCAGTTGGCCGGGTGGGTGAGCACGATGGACGACGGCCGCTCGCCGCCGCGCACCCGCACCACGGTGTCGATGACCCAGCGGAGCAGGCGCGAGGTCAGGACCTCCGCGGGCAGGGAGGCGTCGCCGACCACCAGCGGCGTCGGGTCGCCCAGCCGGCGCTTGAACTGGCGGGCGATGCGCTGCGGGTCGGTGACGGCGTGGCGCTCGGCGGCGTCGCCGGCCAGGAACTCGCCGTCGGGCTGGAGGCACAGCACCGAGGGGACCGTCGGGCCCCGGTCGCCCAGGTTGACCACCTCGGGGCCGTGGCCGGAGTCGGGGTCGTAGATGGCGGCCGCCGTGTAGGTCGTGCCGAGGTCGATGCCGAGTTGGTAGGCCAAGTGTCCGTCCCGCGTCCCGTGGCGCCGGCCGGGCTGGTCCCGGCACGGGCGGGCAGGCTAGTGGCCCCGCGGGTCCCTCCGGGGCGCGCGTGTCAGCCGGACGCGGGTTCCATCAGGTCGGCGTAGGACCGGCACGTGACGGGCTCGTTGGTGGTGGCGCCGCCGCCGGTGGGCGCGGCGCGGGACTGGCCCTCGACCTGGAAGCGCACGGCCACCACCTCGTCGAAGGCGTCGGCCGTGCACACGATCTGGCCGAAGGCGAGCTGGGAGCCCTCGGCCTGGACGTTGTCGATGTTGGAGTTCAGGTCGACCAGGAGCACGCCACGGTCGTCGAGCTGCGGCGGGCTCGCCAGCGCGGTGTTGGGCGGGATCCGGGAGGCGTAGCCCTGGGCCCGCAGCTCGTCGTTCGGCATGTACGACAGCAGCGTCTCCAGGGCCGTGGCCGGCGTGGGCGAGGTCGACGACGATCCCACCGGGACCTTCTCCTCCACCGGGACCAGGTGGTTCGCGTCCGGATCGGCGCGGGTCAGGAACAGCGTGGCGGGCTCGGTGACGGCCGGGCTCGTGTCCACGTCGCCCTCGTCCAGGTCGGGCGCCTGCTCCCGGGAGATGGCCCGCGGCTTGTCGTCGGCGGGCACGCCGCAGGCGGCCGACACGACGATCGCCAGCAGGGCGGCCGCGGCCAGCGCGGCGACCGGCGGGCGGGACGGGCGTCTCATGAGGCCTCCGCGGGCAGCTCGATGACGAAGCGGGCGCCGGGCTCGCCGTTGGCGCGGTCCTCCACCCACACGGACCCGCCGTGGAGCCGGATGTGCTCGGCCACCAGGGCCAGGCCGAGGCCGACCCCGTCGATGCCGCGCCGGTGCCCGGCCGACGTCCCGCGGTTGAACCGGAAGAAGATCGCCTCGCGGTCCTCGGGGGGGACACCCGGGCCCTGGTCCTCCACCGCGATCTGCACGGCGTCGCCCGCCTTGCGCAGCTCGACCCGGGAGGCGCCGTCGCCGTACTTGGCCGCGTTGTCCAGCAGGTTGGCGATGACCCGGGACAGGCGGCGCTTGTCCGCCTTGACCACCACGCCGGCCAGGTCGGAGTCGATGTCGACGGTGACATCCACGTCCGTGGAGGCGGTCACCGCCGCCATGACCATCTCGTCCACGCGCACCTCTTCCAGGTCGAGGTGCATCACGCCGGCGTCGAAGCGGGAGATCTCGAGCAGGTCCTCCACCAGCTGGCGGAAGCGCTCGATGTCGGCGGCCATGAGGTCGAGCGCGGCCTTGGCCCGGTCCGGCATGTCGTCGCGCTGGTTCTGGAGGACCTCGATCGACGCGGCCAGGGTCATGAGCGGGGAGCGCAGCTCGTGGCTGACGTTGGAGGCGAAGCGGGCGTCGCGCTGGAACCGCTCCTCCATGGCCGCAGCCATCTCGTTGAAGGAGTCGGCCAGCGGGGCCAGGTCGGCGTCGTCGCTGGCCTCGACCCGGGTCTCCAGCCGGCCGGTCGTGATGGCCTGGGCGGCTTCACCGATGCCGCGCAGCGGGCGCAGCACCCGGCGCGCCGCCCACCAGCCCACCGCGGCGCCCGCCAGGGTGGACAGCAGCGCGGCGGCCAGCAGCGAGATGCCGATCGACTCGAGCGTGCCCTCCAGCTCCTCCAGGGACACGATCTCGAAGTAGGCGCCGTTGACGGACTTCAGCGGGACGCCCACGGCCAGCTGGGTCACGCCGTCGTGGTCGAAGCGCATGCGGGCGGGCTGACCGGAGGCGACCATGGCCCGCAGCGAGGCCGGCAGCTCCTCCTCGCCGAACTCGGGGGTGAGCGGGTACCAGCGGTCGTCCTTCATCAGCACGGGGTTGGACCCGCTGGCGGTCTGCAGCGAGCTGAGCACGTCGGAGGCGTCGAAGTCCGCGCCGGTCTCCGCGGGCAGGAGCTGCCGCACGGCCTCGGCGTTCTGGTAGGTGCGGGCCGTCGCGCTCGACTCGCGCTGGTCGAGCAGGTTCTGGCGGGTGAGGCCGAGCGTGGCCCCGGCCAGGACGGCCGAGATCACCAGGGCGCCCACTGCGAAGGCAATGGTGATGCGGGCTCGGAGGCCGAGCCGGGGGAGCAGACGAGGGGGCCGCACGGGCTACCCGGACCGGATCAGGCCTGCAGCTTGTAGCCGAGCCCCCGGACGGTCACGACGTGGCGGGGGTTGGCGGGGTCGGCCTCGACCTTGGTCCGCAGCCGGCGCACGTGGACGTCGACCAGCCGGCCGTCGCCGAAGTAGCCGTAGCCCCACACCCGCTCCAGCAGCACCTCGCGCGAGAACACGCGGCCGGGGCTGGACCCGAGCTCGACCAGCAGGCGGAACTCGGTCTTGGTGAGGTGGATCTCCTCGCCGCCCCGGCGGACCACGCCCTCGTCGGGGATGATCTCGAGCTCGCCGAAGCGCAGGTGGCTGCTGCCCGAGTCGCTGCTGCGCACCCGGCGCAGCAGGGCACGGATGCGCGCCGAGAGCTCCTTGGGGGCGAAGGGCTTGGTGAGGTAGTCGTCGGCACCGGCCTCGAGGCCGGCCACCACATCGTGGGTGTCGGCCCGGGCCGTGACCATGACGATGGGGACGTCGGACGTTCGCCGGATGGCGCGGCACACGTCGAAGCCGTCGATGCCGGGCAGCATGATGTCGATCAGGACGACGTCGGCGGGCTGGCGCTGGAAGGCGTTCAGGGCCTCCTCACCGGTGCCGGCCTCTTCGACCGACCAGCCCTCGTCTTCGAGGGCCAGCTTGACCGCGGTGCGGATGCGCTCGTCGTCTTCGACGGACAGGATGCGGGTACCCACGCTCAAGATCGTGCCTCATCGCGCGGCCGCGCGCGTAGACGCGCGGGCACAACGCCCCCAGTGGCGGGTTCGATCACCCGGCGAGCGGGCCGGCGTCGTGGTCGGTGTAAGCGGCCAGCAGGGCGTCTCGCCCGGGCCCACGGCCCGTGCGGTAGTGCAGGCCTTCGGGGAGCTTGGCGCCAAGGTCGCGGCACCCCACCAACGCCCGGGCGCCGGCGTCGGTGAACGAGTCGAGGGACCGGAGGTCGACCTCGATGCGGGAGGGGCCCGAGTCGAGCGCCGCGGACGCGGCTTCGAGCAGCGCGCCGCCGGCCGCCTCGTCGAGGCAGCGCATCACGGACAGGACGACGGTGCCGCCCTGGGTCGTGATGTCGATGGGTGAGCGCATGGGGGACTCCGAAGGTGTGGGGATCGTGGCGTCGCTACCGGCGGCGGGCGCTGCCTCGGATTCGGAGGCGGATTGCCCGGCGGTTGTCACCCCTGGGGTGGAGGGCCCCTGAGTTGGAGCGGTCGCGGCGGTCATCAGTACAAGGATGCCGACTGTTCGTGTCGGTGCACTGTCCAAGCACGTTGCGATCCGGTGACATGTGACCTTCTCGGTGACTCACGACACATCTTGTGCACAGAGAGAGTGCAGTAACTCACGCAGAGGGGCGGCGACGCCAGGGGCGGACGCCATGACCGAGTCACCGGTGACTGGGCCATCGTCTAGGGAGAAGACAACGGCACCCGCTTCCGCCGCAATGAGACTACCCGCGGCGATGTCCCACCAGGAAACACCTCGTTCGTAATACGCGTCGACGCGGCCACAGGCCACGGAGCACAGATCGAGCGACGCGGACCCCATGCGCCGGATGTCGCGCACTTGGGGGAGCAGGGCCACGAGGATCTCGGCCTGCCGCCGCCGTTGGTCGGCCTGATAGTTGAAGCCGGTCGCCAGGAGCGCCTCGGCCAGCACGGTCTGGGCCGAGCACCGGATGGGCCGGCCGTTGCGGCGGGCGCCGCCGCCCCGCGTGGCGCCGAACACGTCGTTGTGGGACGGGTCGACGACCACGCCCGCCACCACGCCCTCGTCGTCCTCGACCGCGATCGACACGCTCCAGCCGGGGAAGCCGTAGAGGTAGTTGGTGGTGCCGTCGATCGGGTCCACGACCCAGCGCAGGCCGCTGGTCCCGGTGCGGGCGCTGCCCTCCTCGCCGACGATCCCGTCCTCGGGCCGCGCCGTCAGCAGCTCGCGGGCGATGAGCTGCTCCGACGCCCGGTCCATCTCGGTGACCATGTCCGTGCGCGACGACTTGGTGTCGACCGAGATGCGCTCGCGGCCCTGGGCCTCGACCAGCAGGCGGGCGGCCCGGGTGGCCACGTCCGTGGCCAGCGCCAGGAGCTGCTCGGGCAACGGTGTCCTGGCGCCCGGATTGGGCGCGCCTGAGCCTGGGGGAGGAGCAGGGGGCACGCTCATGGGTGCGACGGTACCGTGCCCTGCGATGGCCGACACCGCACCCGTTGCCCCGCCGATCGACCTGCGCAGCGACACGGTGACCCGCCCGACCCCGGCCATGCGCGAGGCCATGGCGAGCGCCGAGGTGGGCGACGACGGGTTCGGTGACGACCCCACCGTCCACCGGCTCCAGCGGCGCTACGCCGAGCTGACGGGGAAGGAGGCCGCGCTGTTCCTGCCGTCGGGGACCATGGCGAACCAGGTGGCCCTGCGGGTCCTGGCCCCGGCCGGCTCGCTGGTGGTCGCCGGGCGCCGCCAGCACGTCGTCACCCACGAGGGCGGGGCCTTCGGGCTCAACCAGGTGGCCCAGCTCCACGTGCTCGACGACGACGACGGCACGCTCGACCCCGCGGCGGTGGCGTACCTGGTGGAGGCCTCGGCCCACCGCTGGCCCGCGCCCGCGGTGGTCTGTGTCGAGGACACCCACCTGGCCTCCGGCGGCCGGCCCTGGCCCCTCGACCGGCTGGACGCGGTGGCCGCGGTGGGCGTGCCGGTGCACCTCGACGGCGCCCGCCTGTTCAACGCCGCGGTGGCCACGGGGACCACGGTGGCCGCACGATCGGCCGGCGCCACCACGGTGACGTCGTGCCTGTCCAAGGGCCTCGGGGCCCCGGTCGGATCACTGCTGGCCGGCCCGGCGGACCTCGTCGACCGCGCCCGCCTGGAGCGCAAGCGCCTGGGCGGGGGCATGCGCCAGGTCGGGATCCTGGCGGCCGCAGGCCTGGTCGCCCTCGACACCATGGTCGACCGGCTGGCCGAGGACCACCGCCGGGCGCGCCTGCTGGCCGAGGCCGTGGCCGAGCGCTGGCCCGAGGCCGGCTGCGATCCCGCGGACGTGGTCACCAACGTGGTGCTGTTCCGCCACGACGACCCGGTCAAGCTGCTGACCGCCCTGGCCGAGCGGGGCGTGGGCGGGGTCACGCTGGGCCCGGGCCTCGTGCGGCTGATGACCCATCACGGCATCGACGACGAGGCGCTGGAGTCGGCGATCGCCGCCATCGCCGACGCCCCGTGACCGCAGGCGGCTAGGGACGGAGTCCCAGTCGCCTAAGGCTCCGTCTCGCCGTTGCCGCCGCGGGGGTCGGGGCCGGCCGGCTCGCGGTGCTGGATCGTGCGCCACTCGCCCATGGCCCGCAGGGCCAGGACCGCGACCACGGCCACGCCGGCGGCGCCGAGCACGGCGCCGATCAGCCCGGCGATGCCGGCCACGACCCCGCAGTCGCCGGTGCACTGGATGTCGACCAGCGCCCAGCCGATGAGCCCGCCGCACAGCCCGCCGAGCAGGATCGACACGAAGGCGAGCACCCGGGCTCCCTGCGAGGGCAGGGCGCTGGGGGCGTAGTCGTCGGGCATGGGCACTTTCTACCGGTCGGGCACCCGCAGCGGGGCCACCCGGCCCCCGGTGACCCGCACCAGGTCGGCGGGGGCGATGGGGAACACGTGGCGGGGCGTGCCCGCCGCGGCCCACAGCTCGTCGTAGGCGAGCAGGTCCTCGTCCACGAAGGTCGCCAGCGGCTGGGCGTGGCCGAAGGGCGGGACCCCGCCGATCGGGTAGCCGGTGGCGGCCCGCACCCCGCCCGCGTCGGGCCGCGTCACCGAGGCGGCGTCGTCGCCCGCGGCCTCGGCCAGGCGCCGCTCGTCGAGCCGGTTGGGCCCGCTCACCAGGGCCACGACCACGTCGTCGCCCACCGCGAACACCAATGACTTGACGATCTGGCCGACCTCGACGCCGATGGCGCGGGCCGCGTCCTCGGCCGTGCGGGTGCCCTCGGGGAACTCGCGGACCTCGACGGCCAGGCCCAACGCGGCGGCGGCGTCGACCACCGTCCGGGCGTTGGCGTGCATCGCGGGGGGATCCATCCGCCCACGGTGCCACACTGGGCGCCATGCGACAGTGGCTGGTGGGAGGAGGGCTGATCCTCGGGGAGAACGGCCTGCTGCTCGTGCGCAACCGGCGCCGCAACGGCGATCACGACTGGAGCCCGCCGGGCGGGGTCATCGACGAGGGCGAGACGCTGCTGGCCGGGCTCACCCGCGAGGTCGAGGAGGAGACCGGTGTGGTGGTGTCCGCCTGGCAGGGCCCGGTGTACGAGGTGGAGGTGGAGGCGCCCGGCCTGGGCTGGCACCTGCGGGTCGAGGCCCACATGGCCGTGGACTATGCCGGCGACCTGCACGTCGACGACCCGGACGGGATCGTGGTCGACGCCGCGTTCGTCGACCCCGGGGCCTGCGACGGGCATCTCGCCACCTGCCGTCCCTGGGTCAGCGAGCCGCTGGGGGCCTGGCTGGCCGAGCGCTGGGAGCAGCCGCGCCGCTTCCGCTACCTCGTCGACGGGGACGATCCGGCGCGGGCGGTCGTGACCCGCCGCTGACGGCGTGAGCCCCACGTGAACGACGAGGACCGCACCATCCTCCATGTGGACATGGACGCGTTCTTCGTGTCCGTGGAGCTGCTGCGCCGCCCGGAGCTGCGGGGCCAACCGGTCGTGGTGGGCGGCACGGGCCAGCGGGGCGTGGTGGCCGCGGCCAGCTACGAGGCGCGGGCCTACGGCGTGTTCTCGGCCATGCCCAGCACCCAGGCCCGGCGGCTGTGCCCCCAGGCCGTGTTCCTGCCGGGCGACCACGACCACTACGGCGAGGTCAGCGGGCGGGTGATGGACATCTTCCGGTCCTACACCCCGCTGGTCGAGCCGCTGAGCCTGGACGAGGCGTTCCTGGACGTGACCGGGGCCCGGCGCCTCTTCGGCGAGGGCGCCGAGATCGGGGGCGCCATCCGGGCCGAGGTCGCGGAGCGGGAGGGCCTCACCTGCTCGGTGGGCGTGGCGGCCACCAAGCTGGTGGCCAAGCTGGCCTCGGAGGCGGCCAAGCCCCGGGCGTCGCCCACCGGGCCCCTGCCCGGCGCCGGGGTGCGGGTGGTGGCGCCCGGCGACGAGCAGGCGTTCCTGCGCCCGCTGCCGGCCCGGGCGCTGTGGGGCGTCGGGCCCGCCACGCTGACCAAGCTGGAGCGCCTCGGCGTGCGCACCGTGGGCGACATCGCGGACCTGCCCGACGCGGCCCTCGTCGGTGCGCTGGGGCCGGCGAACGGCCGCCAGCTGGGGCTGCTGGCCCGGGGCGTCGACCCCCGCCCGGTCGAGCCCGACCAGAAGCTGAAGTCCATCGGCCACGAGGAGACCTTCGCCCACGACCACCACGACCCGGAGGCGCTGGCCCGGGAGGCGGCACGCATGGCCGACGCCGTGGCCTGGCGGCTGCGCCGGGCCGAGATGGTGGCCCGCACCGTCACGATCAAGGTGCGCTTCGGCGACTTCCGCACGGTGACCCGCTCGACCACCCTGCCGGCGCCGATCGACGACGGGCCGGCGGTGACCCGCCACGCCCAGGCGCTGCTGGCCGGGCTCGATCCCGCGCCCGGGGTGCGGCTGCTGGGCGTGACCGTCTCCGGCCTGCTCGAAGGGGCCGGGCGCCAGCTCAGCTTCGACGATGCCGCGGCCCCGTCCTGGCAGGATGCGAGCGGCGCGATCGACGCGATCCGGGAGCGTTACGGCAGCGGCGCCATCGGCCCCGCGGCCGCGGTCGGGCGCGACGGGCTCCGGGTCAAGCGCCGCGGCGACGGTCAGTGGGGCCCCGATGACGGTCCGGTGCAGGCCGGGTGACGGGAGATTGAGGATTTCTCGCGCATTCACGCGTTGTCGTTCGCGGAAGCCTGTGGAACACTTGATCGCACCGGTTCGGTCAGCCGGGCGACAAGGGGTCTGAGGTGCCGCTTTCCGAGGACGAGGAACGCATCCTCCAGGAAATTGCACAGCGGTTCTACGAGGACGATCCGTCCTTCGCGCGGGAGGTCAGCGAGACCACGCTGTACCGCCACACCGTCCGCCGCATGAAGTGGGCGGTGGTGGGTTTCGTCGCCGGGGCCGTGTTCCTGATCGCCAGCCTGTCCACCTCATACCTGCTGTCGTTCGCCGGGTTCCTGCTCATGCTGGCGTGCGCGCTGGTGTTCGAGCGCAACCTGCGAAAACTGGGGCGGGCCGGGCTCGACCAGCTCACCCGCACCGTCCGGGCCAACGGCCTGCGCGACGCCCTCGGGGGCGCGGGCAAGCGCATGCGCGAGCGCTTCCGCCGCGACGAGCCCGAGGACGAGGAATAGTCCCTCGGCGTTGGTCCACCCGGTAGGCCCGGCGCGCCCGGGCGCGCGCCGCGGCCCGGCTCAGGTGGTCAGGCCGTGGGTGGCGACCAGCCGGCTCTGGTGGACCCGCCGCACCCGGCGGACGTCGAAGTGGGCGAGCACGCGGCTGAGCACCGGCTGGCGGCGGGAGGCCTCGGCGGTCACCGCCGCGGAGCTCTCCTCGGCGCCCGTGACCTCTTCGTCGCTGGGCGTCTCCTCCGCGTAGGCGATGCGCTCCATGGTGAAGGCCATGCCCCGCGCCGCGTCGGCGGTGGACGGCATGGCTATCGCCAGCCGCTCGGCCGTCTCCGACAACGTCAGGTACGTGGGCAGCTTCACGCCCGCGTCGCTGGCGTGCTCGGTGGCGACCCGCCACGCGAGCCGGACCCGGTCGGCGGGGGCGTGGGCCCGGCGCCGGCGGCGGACCCGCTGGGCCAGCAGCACGAGCGGCACGACCACCAGGTAGGCCAGCACGAGGGCGCCCGCCACCTTGAGGGCGGTCTTGACCGGACCGGGGAGCAGGCCGTCGTCCTCGGTGGTGGTGTCCCCGGCGCCGCCCGGGTTGCCGATGTCCAGGTTCGGCGTGTCACCGATGGACACGTCCGGCCCGCCCTCGACGCCGATGTCCGCGTTCGGGTCGTTCTCGTCGGTGGTGACGGCGGCGCCCGTCGCGTCGGACTGGCTCTCCTGGACGCCGAGGAAGTCCCCGGCCCCGGGCGGCCCCCGGGTGGGCGTCGGCTCGAACGGCACCCAGCCGTACTCGCCGAGGTAGACCTCGGGCCAGGCGTGGGCGTGGACGCCGCGCACCCGGTACAGGTTGGGGTCGTTGGGGTCCCGGATCCCCGGCGTGAACCCGACCGCGACGCGGGCCGGGATGCCCACGGCGCGCGCCATGGCGGCGTAGGCCCCGGCGAACTGCTCGCAGTAGCCCCGCTTGGTGCCGAACAGGAAGGTCTCGAGCGCCCGGTTGCTGTGGCCGGGGCCGACGTTGAGGTCGTACTCGAAGCCGTCGCGCAGGTAGTTCTGGAGCAGCAGGGCCTTGTCGTAGGCGGTGTCGCCACCCCGGGTCACCTGCTGGGCCAGGTCGGTGACCCGCTGGGGGAAGTCGCCCGGCAGCTCGGTGAAGATCGACTTGATGCTGCGGGGGACGTCCTGCGACGCGCTCCGGAGCTGGTCGGCCGTCCACGTCGGCACCGCCGAGTCGACCTCGTAGCTGTAGCCGTCGGACGTGTCGATCCGGCGGTCCACGAGCAGGGTGCTGGACCGCTCGTCGAAGTCGGCAGGCTGGTGGTCGTCACCGGTGTTGACGGCCCGGGGCTCGAAGGCGGCGGGCAGCCAGACCGAGCGCAGCTGGGAGATGTTGAAGATCTGGTGGACCGTCTCGGTCTGCGACGCGGGGTCGATCGCCCGGGGCAGCTCGCCGTCGGCGTCCTGGGTGCGGTACGCCGACTTCCAGATGTCCCCGTCGAAGGTCTCCAGCGCGGTCAGGCGCCAGTAGGAGGGCACCGGGCTCTGGACCGTGAACAGCTCGACGTTGGTCTGGTCGACCTGGCGGGTCTGGAGCTGCACCATCGGGCTGCGCACGACCCGGGTGGGGGTGTCGCGGGTGAGGTCCCGCCACGCCAGCAGCGCGTCCCCGTCCGCCCCCGGCAGCTGGGGCCCGGCGATGGCCCCGCCGATGACGGCCAGGCCTATGAGCGCGCCGCCGGTTCCGAGCAGCGACCAGCGGCCCTGGGTGCGGTGCTCGCTGGCCCAGCGCGAGGTGCGCTCCTGATTGGCGGTGCGCTGCAGCAGCACGAACAGCAGCGCCGAGCCGGCGAACAGGCCGGCGCTCGCCACCGGGCTGCCCGAGCCGCCCAGCGCAGCCGAGAACACGAACAGCGTGGTGGCCGGGAGCAGCGCCTCGAAGGTGGCCATGACCCGGAAGGCGGCCCAGTCGGCCACGAACACGATCAGCCAGATGGCGGCCACGCTCACGGCCAGGAAGCCGTTCTCCACGGGCGCGGGGGCGCGCACCTTGCCGAACAGCTTCCAGGCGGCCTGCAGGTCGTCGCCCGCCTTGGTCCACGTCTCGCCCGTCGGCAGCAGCCAGTGGGTGGTGTCGGGGAACCGGGTCCAGGAGATGAAGATGACGGCGAGCGCCACCGTGATCAGGGCCGCGGGCACCAGGTGGACCCGGGCCCGGCGCAGGGCGGCCACGGCGACGTGGGCCACGATGGCCGCCGCCACCAGCGGCCCCCGGTAGGAGCCGTCGACGAAGAGGCGGTGCATGCCGACGATGGCGGACAGCGTGACGAGGCCGAGCGCGAGCTCGTTGGCCAGCAGCAGGTGATCGTTGCGGCGCTTGCTCATCGACCCATCCCGGACGGGATCACGGCGCGGCGCGACGTGGCCATGGCCAGATCCCACGCCTTGGCGAACGGCACACCCGCGGTGACCCGGATGAGCGAGACGCCCGACGCGGGCGCCTCCACCGCCTGGCGCGACCCGGCGTCGACCCGCACCACCGCGACCAGCCCGAACTTCTGGCGCAGGCCGGCGGTGGCCCGCAGCTCGTCCCCCGTGGCCTGGGCCACGACGACGATCAGCGCGCCCTGCCCGTCCCGCTTGACCAGGTCGAGCATGGCCCGCAGGCTGGCGCCGCCGGTGGGCTCGATGACCGCGAGGTGCTCCAGCAGCGCCTGGACGTGGACGCTGCCCGAGCCGAACCCGGAGTCGGCGCCGTCGGTCGTGGCCAGGCGGATCAGGTCACGCCGCTCGCTGTTGGCGGTCACGATGCTGGCGGCGGCCGACACCGCGCCCTCGAACGAGGCGGCGTCGTGGGTGGCGCGGCGCACGTCCAGCAGGACGGTCGTGCGGCCCTGCCACGGCTGCTCCTGCTGGCGCACGAGGAGCTCGTCGTGGCGGGCGGTCGAGGGCCAGTGGATGCGGCGCAGGTCGTCGCCCACCACGTAGGGCCGCAGCGCGTAGAAGTCGTCACCCACGCGCCCGAGCGCGTGGGGCTGCAGCGTGCCGGCCATCGGGTCGTTGCCGGAGGTGAAGGGGACCGGCCGGATGTCCTCCACCGCGGGGTACACGGTGACCTCCACCTTGGGGGCCGCCACCGTGTGCACCTGGGCGAGGCCGAACGGGTCGGTCACGACCACCCGCAGCGGACCGACGTGGACCAGGCCCCGGCGGTCGGTGGGCAGGCGGTACGAGGCGGTCGAGGCCGCCCCCTGGTCGAGCGGCGGGACCAGCAGCTCGGCCCCCGCGGTGCCCGACACCGGGTCACGCAGGCGCAGCACCGGCGTCTCGGTGCGGCGCAGGTTGCGGATGCGCACCTCGACCCGGCTGAGCTGGCCGGCGTGGACGTGGGAGGGGTAGACGTGCCGGTCGACCTGGAGGTCGAGCCGGGTCAGTCGCACGTACAGCACGGCCACGGCCAGCAGCCCGAGGGCGACCGCGCCGAAGACGTAGAGCTCTCCGATGCCCAGCAGCCGGGCGAGCCCGAGTGCCGCGAGCCCGCCCCAGAGGCACAGCCAGCCCTGGCGGGTCAGCACGGTCGCTGCCTCAGTGCGCCGCCGGGACCGGCACGGCCCGCAGCACCTCGGCGAGGGCATCGGCGGGGCTGATGCCCTGGAGCTGAGCCTCGGGCGTGACGATCAGGCGGTGGGCGAGGACCGGCACCGCCAGGGCCTTGACGTCGTCGGGCAGGACGTAGTTGCGGCCCTCGGCCGCGGCCCGGGCCTTGGCCACCCGCTGCAGGGCCAGGGTGGCCCGGGGCGACACGCCCAGCGACAGGTGCGAGCTGCGCCGGGTCGCCTGGGCCACGTCCACCAGGTACGCCTTGAGGCTCGGCGCCACGTGGACCTGGCGCGTGGCCTGGGCCAGGCGCTCGACGTCCGCACTGGCCACGACCGGGCCGATGTCGCGGAACGGGTCGCGGTCGCCGTGGGCGTCGAGGATCTCGAGCTCGGCGTGCGGGGAGGGATAGCCGACGGACACCCGCATCAGGAACCGGTCGAGCTGCGACTCGGGCAGCGGGTAGGTGCCCTCGTGCTCGATCGGGTTCTGGGTGGCGATCACCATGAACGGCCGGTCCAGCGGGTAGGTCTTGCCGTCCACCGTGACCTGGTCCTCGGCCATGGCCTCCAGCAGCGCGGCCTGGGTCTTCGGCGAGGCCCGGTTGATCTCGTCGGCCAGGACGATGTTGTTGAACACCGGGCCCGGCCGGAAGTCGAAGCTGTTCTCCCCCCGGTTCCACACGGTGAGCCCCACCACGTCGGAGGGCAGGAGGTCGGGCGTGAACTGGACCCGGCCGAAGCTGCACTCGATGGAGGTCGCCAGCGATTTGGCCAGGTTGGTCTTGCCCACGCCGGGAACGTCCTCCAACAGCAGGTGCCCCTCGGACACCAGGCAGAGCAGGACCAGCTCGATCACATCGCGCTTGCCCTGGATGACACGCTCGATGTTGTGGACGATCCGGTCGTAGTAATCGGAGAAGGTTGCTCCCCGGGGCGCCGCGGTCTCGATACTGGCCACAGCCTGGATCTCCCTCCGTCGTCTGGGTGAGCCTCGTCAGGTTACGCCCTTCCAACCCGAAGCTGACGACGGCCGGGCGCGTTAGGTTCACCGGCCAGTGGAGACGGCGCTGGCGATCGACATCGGCGGCACCAAGCTGGCCGTGGCCCGCGTCGACGCAACCGGCCATCTGACGGACCGTCACACCGCGCCTACGCCCGGTCGGGAAGGGGCCGAGGTGATGTGGGCGACGCTGGTCGACCTCGTAGCCGCGGCCCGCCACGGCGACGAGGTGGTGGTCGGCGTGGGTTGCGGGGGCCCGATGACGCCCGGCGGCGAGGCCGTCTCGCCGCTCAACATCCCCGCGTGGCGCGGGTTCCCGCTGCGCTCCCGGCTGGCCGGGCTCACCGGGCTCGAGGTCCACATCGACAACGACGCCAAGGCGCTGGCGCGGGGCGAGGGCTGGGTCGGCGCGGCCCGGGGGGAGCGCGACTACATCGCGATGGTGGTCTCGACCGGTGTCGGCGGCGGCATCGTGGTCGACGGCCGGCTGCTCGACGGGTCCACCGGCAACGCCGGCCACATCGGCCACGTCATCGTCGAGCCCGACGGCCGGCTGTGCGCCTGCGGGGCGCGCGGCTGCCTGGAGGCGGAGGCGTCGGGCCCGTCGATCCTGGCCGCCGGAGGCGTGGACCCGGCGGCGGTGGGGGAGGACGTGCGCCGCCGCACCGGGATGCTGGTAGGCCGGGCGGTGGCGTCGGTGGTCAACCTGCTGGACCTGCGCCTGGCGGTCGTGGGCGGCTCCGTGGCCCTCGGCTTCGGCGCCTCCTTCTTCGAGGCGGCCCAGGCCGAGCTCGACGCCCGCTCGACGATCGAGTACGCCCGCGGCGCCCGGATCGTCCCCGTCGGCCTGGGCGACGAGGGGCCGCTCGTGGGCGCGGCCGCGGTGGGCTGGCACGGCCTGGGCCGGGACCTGTCCGGAGCCCCCGAGCGTGCCTGAGCCGCCGGGCGGGACCGAGCGCCGCTGGGCGCTGGCCGCGACCGCGGCGGTGGCGAGGCATCCGTCGCTGTGGTGGGCCGGGGCCCGCCAGGTGCGGGTGCTCGCCGCTCCGGGATGGTGGCGCCGGGCGCCGTTCCTGCCGCTGCCCTCGCCCGACTACCTGCGCTTCCGGCTCCAGACCGCCTACGGCGGGGCCGGCGACCGGGCCCCCGAGCCGGACGACATCGTGACCTACCTCCGGTGGTGCAAGTCGCTGGGTCGGGCCTGAGCCGGTGTTGCACTCGCGCAAACTGCCGTCCTGAGGTGGTCCGGCGCTTGTAGCGTTGCGGCGATGACCCGGGCGCTCGTGCTCAATGCCACGTTCGAGCCCCTCTGCGTCGTGAGCGACCGCAGGGCGGTCGTGCTCGTGCTGGGTGAGACGGCCGAGATGCTCCACGCCAGCGACGCGCTCATGCACTCCGCCCACCTCGTCATCGCCGTGCCCTCGGTCGTGCGCCTGCGCCGGTTCGTCCGTGTGCCCTACCGCTGGAACACGCCGCTCAACCGGCGCTCGGTGTTCGCCCGCGACAACCACCGCTGCCAGTACTGCAACGGCCCGGCCGAGAGCATCGACCACGTCGTCCCGCGCAGCCGGGGCGGCGGCCACACGTGGGACAACGTGGTGGCGGCCTGCCGTCCCTGCAACGTGCGCAAGCGCGACCGGCTGCTGGAGGAGACCTCCATGCGGCTGCACCGCCCGCCGCGCGAGCCCCGGGGCACGAGCTGGCTCGCCTACGCGGTCGGGCCCGTGCCCGACACCTGGACGCCGTACCTGCAGATCGCGGCGTGAGCGCCGCCGCCGGCGGCTGGGACGTCCGGCGGCTCCGCGGCCCGGCCGCGGCCCTCCATGCCGAGCCGGTGCCCGACGCGCCCGGCCGGGCCGTGTGGGTCCTGGAGGCCGAGAGCCCGGCCCTCGTGCTGGGCTCGACCCAGGGCCCCGAGCTGGTCGACCGGGCGGCGGCGGACGCCCTCGGCGTCGACGTGGTGCAGCGCCGCTCGGGCGGGGGCGTCGTGCTCGTGGAGCCCGGGACCACCGCGTGGGTGGACGTGATCGTGCCCGGCGGCGACCCGCTGTGGGACGACGACGTCGGCCGGGCGGCGCAGTGGCTGGGCCGGGCCTGGCAGGCGGCGCTGGCCGACCTGGGGGTGGCCCCCAGCGAGGTCCACGAGGGGGCGCTGGCCTGCGGTCCGCTGGGCCGGCTGGTGTGCTTCGCCACCGTCGGGGCCGGCGAGGTGACCACCCCGGACCGGCGCAAGCTGGTGGGGATCAGCCAGCGGCGCACCCGGGCCGCGGCCCGGTTCCAGTGCGCGGCCTACTTGGCCTGGGAGCCCGAGCCACTGGTGCGGCTGCTGGGGCTCGACGGCGACGGCCGCCGGGCGGTCGAGGCCGCCGCGGCCGGCACCGGCCATGCCCCGGGCGAGCTGGTCGACGCCCTGCTCGCCCGCCTCCCGGGCTGATCCGGACGAACGCCAGTTCGTGGTCGCGCATGCCCTGACGTGGGGG
>DATBGF010000264.1:0-2645 GCA_036558145.1 Acidimicrobiales bacterium | reverse complement strand
TCCACCGCAGGCTCGTCACTGGCGACCTCGGGCTCGAGCGTCCCCGACTCGTCCACCGCAGGCTCGTCGCTCGCCACCTCGCCAACCGCCTCGGCTCCGGGCTCGTCGCTCGCCACCTCGCGCTCAACTGCCTCCGACTCGTCCGCCGCAGGCTCGTCGCGCTCCTGCTCATCACCCGCGGCCTCGCGCTCGGCCGCATCCGACCCATCGGGCTCGTCGGACTCCTTGGCGTCGGTGAGGTCGATCTCCAGGCTGGGATCGCCGTCGTCGCCATCCCGTGGCAGGGGCCGCGAGGGTTCGCGGCCGAATACGGGCGAGCTCATCGTGAGGCTCCGAAGCGCATGCGGGGCCGGCGGTCGCCGTTCTCGCCGTCGTTGCGCTCGGCGTCGCCGTCGGCCAGCAGGGCTTCGAACAGGTCTCGGTACTGGACGAACGTGGCGCGCAGGTCGTCGAGCGACGCATCCGGCCCCATCCCGGCGGCGTCGCGGTAGTGAGCCACGAGGTGCGGATGGTCGATGGCGACCAGCTCCATCCGGTCGCCGGCGCCGACGTCGGAGCCTTCGCCGTCGCGGTAGCCGCGCTCGACGATGAGCTGGTCGACCAGCTTGCGGCCCGACGCCACGCTCCCGCGGGGGTCGTCCACGAAGCCGGCCTGCACCGCTCGCCACTGGGCCTTGTAGCGCTCGGCCGAGGCCGGCGTCAGGTCCAGCAGCTCGACCGACTTGCGCCGCTTGAGCCGCTCCCGCAGCGCACCCTCGGCGGCTCGGCGATCGCCGTGCTCCTCGACCGCCCGCTCGTACTCGGGCCCGAAGCGACGCTTGAGCATCGCGGACCGCTGCTGCTCGATCAGGACCGCGGCGATGCCCAACACAGCCACGACCACCAAGGCCAGGATCACCCACGTCATGAGAGGACCTCCCCAGTCCCGTGAAGTGCGGACATCAGGTACCCCGATGTGCGCCCTCCCATACGTGGGGTCCCGGTAGCGTCGGCGCCATGGCCGAACGTGTGATCCGGGCCGCCCTCGTGGCGCTGGCATTCGTCGCCTTGTCGGCGGGGCTGTGGGCGTCGGTGTCGCCTCGGGCCTTCTACGACAACTACCCCGGCCTCGGTCACGCCTGGGTGGCCGCCGACGGGCCCTACAACGAGCACCTCATCCGCGACTTCGGCGCGCTGAACCTGGCGCTGGCGGTCGTGACGATCGTGGCCGCCGTGACGCTGGGCCGAGCGGTGGTGATCGCCGCGGCGGTGGCCTGGCTGGCGTTCCAGGTGCCGCACCTCGTGTACCACGTCCGCCATATCGACGTGTTCGACACCGGGGACAAGGTCGCCGTGGTCGTCGGCCTGGTGGCGGCCGTGGTGCTGCCGATCGTGATCCTGGTGGCGGAGAGCCGCCGCACCGCGCCGACCTAAGGGGACGGTGTGCCCCAGGCGGGGTGGATGTCGAGGCCGGGCCGGTTGGTCACGTTGTGCTGGTCGCTGCCGTCGGCGTTCATGATGTAGATCTCGGCCTGGTCGCCGGCGGTGGGCGTGTCCCGCTTGGTCTCGAACGCGATCCGGGTCCCGTCGGAGGACCAGCTCGGGTCCTGGTCGTCGGACGGGTCGTCGGTGAGCGGCACGGGGTTGCCGCCATCGGCGTCCATCACGTAGAGGTCCCAGTCGCCCTCCCGCTGGGACGAGTAGGCGATGGCGCTGCCGTCGGGACGCCACGACGGGTCTGCGTCGTCACCCGGGTCGGACGTCAGCTGTTGCGGCTCACCGCCGTCCACCGGGATGACGTAGATGTCCTGGTTGCCGCCCTTGCGGCTCCAGTAGGCGATGGACTCGCCGTCCGGGGACCACGCGGGATCGCCCTCGTCCTCCGGGCTGTTGGTGAGGTTGGTGACCTTCCCGGTCGCCAGCTCGATGACGTAGATGTCGGTCGGGCCGTCACGGTCGGACGCCACCGCCATGCGGGTGCCGTCGGGCGACCAGGTGGCCCGGGCGTCGGGGACCAGGCCGCCCATCACCAGCCGGTCGCCCTCGCCGCCGGTGTCGATCACCCGCAGCTCCAGCGCGCCCGGCGACTCCATGGAGTACGCCACCGACCGGCGATCGGGGGCCAGCACCGGCAGCCGGGGGAAGGCCGCCTGCTCGCGGGTGAGCGCCCGGGCGTTGGACCCGTCGGCGTCGATGAGCCAGATGTTCCAGAACGGCGGGTCGAGCTGGGTGTAGGCGAGAGTCTCCTCGCCCAGGGGCGGGCCCTGGGGCACGTCGACCGGATCGACGCCGCCCGGCGGCGCCGTCGGCGGGGTGCTGCTGGCGGTGGTGCCGGTCTGCTCGTCGCGGTCGGTCGAGTCGTCGCCTCCGCCACCCCCGCCCCCGAACACCAGGAAGCCGGCGATCAGCGCGACGACCACGGCGACGGCGCCTGCCACCAGCGGGCCGCGGCCCCGGCCACCGCCCGGGCGCGCCTCGGCCGGTGCGCCCGTGCCCGGGGCGAGGGTCGGCGGCGGCGGGATCGTTCCGGCTGCCCCCGGTGCTCCGGGGCCGCCGGCCATCCCGGCCGCTCCGGGTGCCCCGGCCAGCCCGGTCGTTCCGGGCGCGCCTTCACCCACGAATCCGGCCGGGCCGGTCGTTCCCGGTGCGCCCTCACCCGGCAGGCC
>DATBGF010000263.1:0-3632 GCA_036558145.1 Acidimicrobiales bacterium | reverse complement strand
CGACGGCGACCAGGTCCCCGCGGCGGTCGAGCAGCACGGGCCCGACGTCGTGCTGATGGACGTGCGGATGCGGCGCATCGACGGCGTGGCCGCCACCCGGGCCCTGGCCGCCAGCGGCTCGGGACCGCCGGTGCTGATCCTCACCACCTTCGACGACGACGACGTGCTGTGGGGCGCGCTGGAGGCCGGCGCCGCCGGGTTCGTCCTCAAGGACGCGTCGGCCGAGCAGATCATCGCCGCCACCCGGGCCGTGGCCGGGGGCGCCGCCTGGCTCGACCCTGCGGTCACCGAGCGGGTGCTGGCCCGGGCCCGGGGTGCGGCGGCGCCTTCCGCGCCTGCGGCTCCCTCGGGGCCGGCTCGCATCCCCGAGCTCACCGACCGCGAGCACGACGTGCTGCGGCTGATGGCGACCGGTGCCACCAACGTCGAGATCGCCCGGGCGCTCTACGTGAGCGAGGCGACCGTGAAGACCCACGTGGGGTCGATCTTCTCCAAGCTGGCCGTGCGGGACCGCGCCGCCGCCATCGTCTACGCCTACGACCACGGGGTGGTGGGCACCCGCCCCTGATCCACCTGGGGGACGAGCAGGTCCCGCCCGTGCTCCGATGTGCGGGGCCGGGGCCGGGGCGCACGCTCGGCCCATGTTCACCAACGTCATCACCGAAGCCTCCGGGCCGGGAGCGCCGGCGGGCGCCGCGGTGCTGCAGGTCGACGGGCTCGTCAAGCGCTACGGCGACCTCGCGGTCGTCGACGGCGTCTCGTTCGAGGTGCGCCGGGGCGAGCTGTTCGGGCTCTTGGGCACGAACGGCGCGGGCAAGACCACCACGGTCGAGATCCTCCAGGGCCTGCGGCGGGCCAGCGGCGGCTCGGTCGAGGTCCTCGGCCTCGACCCCGACGCCGCCGGGGACCGGCTGCGTCGCCGGATCGGCTCGCAGCTCCAGGACGCGGCCCTGCCGTCCCGCATGCGGGTGGGCGAGGCGCTGCGGCTGTTCGCCTCGCTCCACCCCGATCCCCGGCCGCTCGACGAGCTGGCCGAGGAGTGGAACCTGCAGGAGCTGCTGGGGCGGCCGTTCGCGGCGCTGTCCGGCGGCGAGCGCCAGCGCCTGTTCGTCGCCCTGGCCCTCGTGGGCCGGCCCGAGGTCGTGTTCCTCGACGAGCTCACCCAGAACCTCGACCCGACCGCCCGCCGCCAGACCTGGGACGTGGTCCGCCGGATCCGCGATCGCGGCACCACCGTCGTCCTCGTCACCCACGACGTCGAGGAGGCCGAGCGCCTCTGCGACCGGGTCGTGGTCATGCACCGGGGCCGGGTCGTGGCCGACGGCAGCCCGACCGCCATCGTGGAGGCGCTGGGCGGCGCGGCCACGGTCCGCTTCACCGACGCCGACCTCGACGTCCGCCCCCTGCGCGCCCTGCCGGGCGTCGCCTCGGTCCAGCGCCACGGCCCCGAGGTCGCCATCACCGGCGCCGGCCCGATCCTCGCCCACGTGGGCGCCCACCTCGTCGCCGCCGGCCGCCCGGCGCTCGACCTGCGCCTCGACCGCCCCACCCTCGAAGACCGCTTCGTCGCCCTCACCATGGAGGACCCGTCATGACCGCTGTCACCGTCACCGTCCCCGACCCGGCCACCGCCGCCGGGACCGCCGGGCCGTCCGGCCTGCGCACCGCGGCCCGCCTCGCCGCCACCGATCTGCGCCTGCTGCTCCGGGAGCCCGGCGTCCTCGTCGGCCTCGTCGCCTTCCCGGCCGTGACCGTGCTGATCCTGGCCGGCGTGTTCGGCTCGGTGCCCGATCCCGACTTCGGCGGCGTGCGGCCCAGCGAGCACTACGTCGTCGGCTACCTCGGCGTCGTGATCGCCCAGCTCGGCCTGGTCACCCTGCCCGCCCACATCGCCACCCACCGGGAGCTGGGCGTGCTGCGCCGCTACCGCGCCTCGGGCGTCAGCGGCACCACCCTGGCGCTGAGCCAGGCCGCCGTCGGCGTGGTCCTCGGCCTGGCCGCAGCCGCGGTCGTCCTGGCCGTGGGCGGCGCGGTCTACGGCATCCCGACCCCGGACAACCCGGCCCTCACCATCGGCTGGCTGCTGGCCGGCCTGGCCTGCTTCGTCGCCCTCGGCCTGGCCCTGGGCCTGCTCATGCCGAGCAGCCGAGCCGCCAACGCCCTCGGGAACCTGGTCTTCATCCCCATGTTCCTCCTCGGAGGCGGCGGCCCGCCCCGCGACGTCATGACCGGCACGATGCAGTCCATCTCCGACGCCCTCCCCCTCAGCCACGTCATCGGCGGCCTCCGGGACGCCTGGCTCGGCACCACCGACGACCCCCACACCCTCTGGTGGCCCGTCCTGGTCGCCGCCGTGGCCCTCACCTTCGCCATCCGCTCGACCCGCCGCCGGGTGGCGTAGTCACTCGCACGCTCACGGCGCCGCTGTGCCATCGTGGCGCCGTGAGCGATGCACCGAGGCCGGGGACCGAGGAGTGGCGGGCGCTGGGGGAAGAGCCGATCGTCGATCCGGGCCAGCGCATGATCGACACCCACCATCACCTGTGGCCGGCGGGTGAGGGCATGGGCTACGGGGTGGCGGAGCTGGCGGAGGATGCCGGGTGCGGGCACGACGTGGTGCGGACCGTGTTCGTCGAGTGCCGGTCGTCGTACCGGCCGGACGGGCCGGCGGAGCTGGCGCCGCTGGGTGAGACCGAGTTCGTGGCCGCGGCGGCGGCCGAGAGCGGGGGGCTGATCGGCGGGATCGTGGCCCACGCCGACCTGCGGCTGGCGCAGCTCGACGACATCCTCGACGCCCACGAGGAGGCGGGCCGGGGGCTGTTCCGGGGCATCCGCCACTCGCTGTCCCGGGGTGACCGGGCCGACGGTCTGGCGATCCCCGGGCGGGCGCCCGAGGGCCTGTCCGAGGATCCGGCGTTCCGGGCCGGTGTGGCCCGCCTCGGGGCCCGGGGCCTGACCTACGACACCTGGCAATACCACTTCCAGGCCCGCGAGTTCCTGGACCTGGCGCAGGCGGTGCCGGCCACGCAGATGGTCCTCGACCACTTCTGCACGCCGCTCGGCGTCGGGCGCTTCGAGGGCCGGCGCGACGAGCTGTTCGACCAGTGGCGCGACGACATCGCCGCCATCGCCGGCTGCGACAACGTCGTGGCCAAGCTGGGCGGCATGGCCATGCCCGACAACGGCTTCGGCTGGCACACCGCCGCGCGGCCGCCGACGTCGGACGAGTTCGTGGCCGCGCAGGGCCGCTACTACCGGCACACGCTCGACTGCTTCGGCCCGGAGCGCTGCATGTTCGAGTCCAACTTCCCGGTGGACCGCTTGTCGCTCTCCTACCGGACGCTGGGCAACGCGGTGAAGAAGATCGTGCAGGACTGCTCGCCCGACGAGCGCGACGCCGTCTTCTACGGCACGGCCGCCCGCGTCTACCGCCTCGACGCCTGAGCCGTTCCCGCCAGAGCGCTGATCCCCGACGCCGCCCCGAACACGGCGAGGCCCGCCCGCTACCGGGACCGGGCGTGCAGGAACGCGGTGACCCCCGACAGCAGGACGAACACCAGCTTGAGCATCAGGGTGTGGCCGTAGGGGCTGTCCCACGTGGGCTCCACCACAACGATGTTCCACAGGCCGGT
>DATBGF010000262.1:0-10856 GCA_036558145.1 Acidimicrobiales bacterium | reverse complement strand
GGCGGCCGGGTGTGGTGCAGCCGTGTGCCCGCAGCTCGCCAACCTGGACATGCCGGGGGACGTGGCCTTCGAAGCGGAGCCGGTGGTGGTCAACGGCCGGGTGTTCGTGGCCCTTGACGACAACACCCTGGCGGCGTTCGGACTGCCCGCCCCGGCCTGATCCGCCCGGCGGGGCTGCGCCGCCGCTCGCCGATCGGCTTGTACCCTCGGATCGATGGCTACCGAGAACGGGTGGCAGCCGCTGTCCAAGCCCCGCAGGACCCCGGGGTCGAGCCCGTTCGTCATCACGCCGTTCACCCGCCTGGCCCGCACCCACGCCGCGGCGGTCGCCGGCGACACGCTCATCGCGCTGGCCCTGGCGGGATCGCTGTTCTTCGACATCGACCCCAGCGCGGCCCGCGGCAAGGTGGCTCTCTACCTGCTCTTCACGATGGCGCCGTTCGCGGTGGTGGCGCCGCTCATCGGCCCGGCGCTGGACCGGGCCAAGGGCGGCCGGCGCTTCATCATCATCGGAGGCAACGCCCTGCGGGCCCTGATCTGCCTCGTGATGGTCGGGGACCTGTCCTCGAACCTGCTGTTCCCCGAGGCGTTCGCCATGCTCGTGCTGGCGAAGAGCTACCACGTGGCCAAGTCGGCCATCGTGCCCACGGTGGTGCGCTCGGACGACGAGCTCGTGGAGGCCAACTCCCGCCTGTCGTTCCTGTCCGGGGTGATGGGCTTCACCGCCGCGGTGCCCGGCATCCTCGTCAGCGCGCTGGCCGGCGGCGAGGGCGTGCTGGTGGTCGCATCCGGGGTGTTCGCCACCGCGGCCGTGCTCGGCCTGAGGATCCCCGCCACGCAGGTGGCAGCGGACGACACCTCCCAGACCGAGCGCCAGGAGCTGCGGGGCGGCGGCATCCTGCTGGCCGCATCGGCCATGGGCCTGCTGCGCTGCATCGTCGGGTTCCTGACGTTCCTGATCGCCTTCCAGCTGCGCACCGACGGCGCGCCCACGTGGCAGTTCGGCGTGGTCATCGCGGCCAGCGGCGTCGGCGCCCTGCTGGGCTCGCTGCTGGCCCCGGCCCTGCGGCGCAACAACATGGCCGAGGAGCGCATCCTCCAGATCGTCCTCGCGCTCACCGCCACCGGCTCCGTGCTGGCCGCCTGGGCGGGCGGGCTGACCGCGGCGGCGATCCTGGCCGCGGTGGTCGGCATGTCCGCGGGCTGCGGCAAGCTGGCGTTCGACTCGGTGGTCCAGCGGGACGCGCCGGACGCCAACCGGGGCCGGTCGTTCGCCAAGTTCGAGACCCGCTTCCAGCTGACCTGGGTGATCGGCGCCTTCGTCCCCGTCGTGGTGCCCATCCCCATGGAGATCGGGTTCCTGGTGATGGCGCTCATGGCCGGCTTCGCGCTGTTCTCCTACCTGGCCGGGCTCAAGGCGCTCGACCGGGGCCAGATGCCGGCCCGGCGCCAGTGGCACGCGCCGACCATCCAGCTCCCGTTCCGCAAGCCCGCCGCCTCCCGGCCCGACCCCGCTCCGGATCCCGACGCCGGCCCGGCCGACTACGAAGCCCCGGATGCCGACTCCGGCTGGCCCGACGAGGACCGGGACGCCGGCGCCGGCAGGCCCGACGACGACCCGGACGCCGGCGCCGGCAGGCCCGACGACGACCCGGATGCCGACTCCGGCTGGCCCGACGAGGACCGGGACGCCGACGTCGGCTGGCCCGACGACCGGCCCGACGACCGGCCCGAGGCGGACCCGCCCCGCGCCGAGGCTGCCGAAGAGGACGTCGAGTTCGCCATGGCGCTGCTGCCGCCCCCGCCTCCACCTCCGCCGCCGCCCCCACCCCCTCCGCCGTACCCGCCGCCCCCGCCTCCGCCGCCCCCGCAGTCGCGTGAGCACGCGGAGGACGACCGCGGTGTCATGATCGACCCGACGAACCTCTAGGCGACGTGCGGTCGAGCCGCGGGCGGGTCAGGCGTCGTCGGGAAGGTCGATGCGGGCCAGCCACAGGCCGGGGGCTTCGATCTCCGGCGGGCTCGGCAGCATCTTCTCGCTCTGCCACAGCCGGGCCAGGCCGTCCTCGCCGGCCCGTTCGATGACGCCCTCGACGAAGGCCGACCCCCGGTCGTACACGGCCTGGGTCAGCTCCAGCCCCATCAGCCGCTCGACGAAGCGGTCGGACTCCGCTGTCTCCACCCGGCGGCGGCGCAGTGCCTCGGTGAGCATCCCGTAGCTGGAGATGAGCTTGGTCCCCACCGTGTCCATCACGTGGTCGACCACGCCGACCACGACGCCCACGATCGTCTCCAGCTGGGGCTGCAGCGCCCGCTGCTCGTCGGACTGGATGGCGCCGAGCAGGGCGCCGGGCTCGCTCAGCGCCTGCTGGATGCGGGCGAGCGACTCGGGGCCGCCCGTGAGGTCGAGGTCGCCGAGCTGGTCCTCGAGCGCCCCGGGATCGTTGCGGAACTTGGTGGTGTACTCGCTGAGCAGGGACTCCAGCCGCGCCCGGACGTGGGGCACGCCCAGCACCGCGTGGTGGGCGATCTCGTGCAGGCAGATCCACAGGCGCAGGTCGTCGGGCGGCAGGCTCCACTCGGAGCCGAACTCGTCGAGGTTGCGCACCAGGATCAGCAGCTCGTCCGACGGCGGCCGCGGGACCGGCAGGTCGTACTGGCCGAGCGACCGCTGGGCCAGGTGGCCGACCATCGAGCCGGCGGTCATGGCGACCATCATCGGCTGCATGGCCTGGATCATGGGGCCGAGCATGGCGGCGAGCTGGTCCTCGGGGTCCGAGAACGGGTCGTCGGGGTCGGCCGGGAGGCCGAGGCCACCACCGAGGTCGGCGGCACCCGTCGGATCGGCCGCCCCCAGCGAGCCGGCCAGCTTCTCCAGCAGGGGCCGGTAGTCCTCCAGCGTGCGCTGGGCCCAGTGGCCGCGGGTGACGGGCAGGACCGTGAGGCCGCGACCGGTGGTCGAGGTCGAGAGCCCGGTCACGTTGCTGACGTGCAGCTCGGCCACCCGGGCCAGCTGCTCCAGCTTGATGCGCTCCAGCGGGTCGACGTTGGGCTCGGCGGAGTTGTCGGTGGCGACGGCCAGCGCCAGGTTGCGCGCCGCGTCCCAGGGCACGCCGCGCCCGGCCTGGCCGAACAGCTTGGCCAGGTCACCGAACAGCGGAAAGCCTTCGAACGGGTTGGGGGACCCCGGTTCGTCGCTCACCCCTGCACGCTATCGCCGGGGGCGTGGTGTTTGAGGCCGCGTCAACTGGCAACCTAGAGGCCATGGGGAGGAACGTCGTGATCACCGGAGTCGAGACTCCGCTCGGGCGGCGGGTGGCGCGCCTGGCCGCCGAGGAAGCCGGTGCCGACGTCGTCGGGCTGGCCCGCGGCCCGGTGACCGGGCTGCCCGCCTCCGTGGCCATCTACCGGGTCGACCTGACCGGTGACGACGTCAAGCCCCACCTCCAGGACGCCGACGCCGTCATCCACCTGGCCACCTCCGTGCCCGAGACCCCCACGTCCGCCACCGATGACGTCGCGGTGGCCCGGCGGGTGCTGGAAGCCGCGGGCGACGGCGGGGTGCCGCACCTCGTGGTCCTGTCCAGCGCCACCGTGTACGGCGCCTGGCCCGACAACCCGGTGCCGCTGACCGAGGACGCCACGCTGCGCCCCCAGCCCGGGTTCACCTTCGCCGGCGAGCGGGCCGAGATCGAGCGGATGGCCGGCGAGTGGCGCGACGCCCACCCGGGCACGACCGTGGCGATCCTCCGCCCGGCCCGGGCCGCGGGATCGGATCACAGCGACTGGCTGGTCCGGGCGCTGCGGCCCGGCCCGGCCGTGCCCGACGACGTGGAGGAGCCGCCGGTGCAGTTCGTGGACCTCGACGACCTGGCCGTGGCCTGCGACCTGGCCGGCCGGCGTCCGCTCGACGGGGCCTTCAACGTGGCGCCGGAGGGCTCGATCCCGGGCGACCAGGTGCGCTCGCTGGCCGGAGTGCCGGTCAAGGTGCCGCTGCCCCGGCGGATGGCGAGCCGGCTGCTGCGCTGGCGCTTCCGCGTCGGGCTCAGCTCCACCCCGCCCGAGCTGCTGCCCTACGTCCAGCACCCCTGGGTCGTCGCCTCCGACCGCCTGCGGGCCGAGGGCTGGGCCGCGACCGTGTCCAACGAGGAAGCGTGCGTCGAGGCCCACGAGGTGGGCGCCTGGGCCACGCTCAGCCCCCGCCGGCGCCAGGAGCTCGCGCTGGGCGTGGCGGCCGCCGGCCTGCTGGCAGTGGTGGCCGGAGCCGTCCTCGCGGCCCGGCGCTGGTTGCGCTCCTGAGAGCGCTCGCGCCCCCCTCGGGTCGGCCCCGCCGATAACGGTCGTAGGGACGAACGAGGGAGCCGGGTGGCGCGCTGGAGCTCAGGTGCTGGGATGCTCGGCCAGGGTGACGTGCAGGGTGGCACGCGACCCGTCGGCGTGGGTGATCTCGAGGTCGACCTGGTCGCCCGGCGAGTAGGCCCGCAGGGCCACCAGCAGGTCGGGCATGCGGGCGATGGGATGGTCGTCGAAGCGCACGACGACGTCGCCGGCCTGCAGCCCCGCGTTGGCGGCCGGGCTGCCGGCGACCACCGAGGCGACCTGGGTGCCGCCGCCCACCGTGGACGTCGCCACGCCCGCCGCCGGGGTGTCGATCCCCTCGATGCCGAGCCAGCAGGTGTGCACGACCCCGTCGATCAGCAGGTCGTCGGCCACCTTGTGCACGACCTCGACGGGCGCCACGTACCACGCGCCGCCCTGGTCCACCGCCGTGGTGATGCCGACCACGGCGCCGCGGTCGTCGACCAGCGGGCTGCCCAGGCCGAGCGGCGGGGCCTCGCCCTCGATCTCGACGCCGTCGAGCGCGGTCCCGGACGGGCCCACGTAGCGCTGGCTCACGGCCACGGTCCCCGTCGTGGTCTCGGTGCCGAGGGCGTCGCGGGCGCTGACGGCGTAGGACGTCTCGCCGCTGACGAGGTCGCTGTCCTGGGCGAGCACGCTGGCGGTGTAGCCCCGGCCGTCGAGGTCGATGACGCTGAGGCCGGTGGCGGCGTCGCTGCCGACCACCCGGCCGGACTTCTCGCTGCCGTCGGGCAGGCGCACCCGCACGGGCTCGTCGCCGGAGGGCACGAGCGCCGTGCTGGTCACCACGATGCCGTCGTCGCGGATGACCACGCCCGAGCCCTTGATCTCGCCCGACCCGACGAGCGATTCGCCGGTGGGCGCAGCCACGATGCCCACGACCGCGGGCGCCACCCGCTGGCGCACGCCGTCGAGCGTGCCGCCCTCGAGCCCCGGATGGGTGTTGACCGGGTTGAGCGCCACCCGCTCGATGACCGGGCGCTCGATCACCCGCTCGCCGAAGCCGAGGACCGCCACCGCTCCCACGGCCAGCACGGCCCCGGCGGTGCCGGCGACCGCAACCGTGGTCCACCGCGAGCGCGTGGGCCGATTCGCACCGTGGCGTTCGGGCCGGGCGGCCCGGCGCTCTGTCCGCGCGCGCTCGGGCGCGTTCAGCTGGACGATCGGGTGAGCGCGCATCTCGGACGGATGACGCCACAGCCGATCGTCGGGGTGAGGCGGCGGACGAAACCCCGACTGCCCCTCTTCGGCTTCTTCGTCGAAGGGCACCGCCGGGAGGATATCTGCGCGCCACGTGCTGCGGGCAGCGCGCCCGGGGGTCGGCGCCGAGATTCCTGGGGCTCGATGGCACGGGCGATGGGCACTACCTGCGTACCATGAGCGTGATGGACCCGGCGACGCCCCTCGTCCCGCCCTCCGGGGATACGTGGCTCGGGCTCTCCGCGGTCCCGCTGCCGGTGGCCGAGGCGCTGGAGTGGGCCGTGCGGCCCGACTGCGGCGGCGTCGTGCTGTTCTCCGGCACGGCCCGCGACCACGCCGACGGCCGGCCCGGGGTCGAGGCGCTGGAGTACGAGGCCTACGAGAGCCAGGTCGTGCCCCGGCTGCAGGCGGTGGCCGGCGAGGCCCGGGTGCGGTGGCCGGTCGTGGGCCGCATCGCGCTGCTCCACCGGGTCGGCGTCCTGGCCGTGGGCGAGAGCGCCGTGGTCGTCGTGGCGTCGGCGCCCCACCGGGAAGAGGCGTTCGCCGCTGCCCGGTTCTGCATCGACTCGCTCAAGCGCTCGGTGCCGATCTGGAAGCGTGAGACCTGGGCGGGCGGCAGCAGCTGGGGCCTCGAGGCGCAGCACATCGTCGACGCAGGAGCGGGGTGATCTGGTGAGCCCGGTCGCGTTCCTCATGCTCGCCGCGGTGATCATCGTGGTCGGCTGCGGGATCCTCTACCTGCGCAACCGCACGCCGACGTCGTACGAGTCGAGCGTCGACAACTTCCGCAAGGAGATGCAGGCCCTCGCGCCCCGCGACGAGGAGGCACCGTCCCGCCGGTGGTGGAGGCGCTGACGCCCGGTGGCCCGCGACCTCGCCATCGACCTCGGCACCGCCAACACCCTCGTCTACGAGCGGGGGCGGGGCATCGTGCTCAACGAGCCGACCGTCATCGCCCTCAACACCCGCACCCGTGAGGTGCTGGCCATGGGCCACGACGCCTGGCAGATGATCGGGCGCACGCCCAGCGACATCGTGGCCGAGCGGCCGCTGCGCCAGGGTGCCATCACCGACTTCGACGTCACCCAGCGGATGATCCGGCTGCTGCTGCACCGGGTGCGGGTCGGACGCTTCAACCGGCCCCGGGTGGTCGTGTGCGTGCCGTCCGCCATCACGACGGTCGAGCGCCGGGCCGTGGCCGAGGCGGCCCGCCGGGCCGGGGCCAACGACGCGTTCCTCATCGACCAGCCCATGGCGGCCGCCATCGGGGCGGGCCTGCCCATCCACGAGCCGGTCGGCAACCTGGTCATCGACGTGGGCGGCGGCACGACCGAGACCGCCCTGATCTCGCTGGGCGGGGTGGTCGGCCTGTCCGCCGTGCGGGTGGGCAGCTTCGACATCGACGCCGCCATCCAGTCCTACGTGCGGCGGGAGTACGGCATCGCGGTGGGGGAGCGCACGGCCGAGGAGATCAAGGTCGCCATCGGCTCGGCGTGGCCGGTGCGCGACGAGCTCAAGGCCGAGGTCCGGGGCCGGGACCTGGCGTCGGGGCTGCCCAAGACGGTGATCCTGACCCCGGCCGAGATCCGGGCCGCCATCGACGACGTCATCGTCGAGATCGTCGAGTCGGTCATCGCCTGCCTCGGCAGCGCCCCACCCGAGCTGGCGCACGACCTGATCGGGCAGGGCATGGTCCTGGTGGGCGGGGGCGGGATGCTGGCCGGCCTCGACCAGCGCATCGCGCACGAGACCGAGATCGACGTCCACCTGGTCGACAACGCGCTGGAGTCGGTCGTGCTGGGCGCCGGTCGCTGCATCGAGGACCCCGCCGCCCTGCGGGTGGCGTTCCAGGCCGGGCGCTGATCCGGCTCTGGGGCCCGTTGACGGGCGTCCACTAGCGTTCCCGCGGTGCTGGCCCCCGACGTGATCACCTCCGCCCGCCGCGCCCTCGTCGACGAGCGGCGGTCACTGTCGCTGTCCGAGCTGGCCGCCCTGGCCGCGCTGCCGGACGCCGACGTTCCCGCCCTGGCCGAGGCGGCCCACGCGGTCCGCACCGCGTGGTGCGGGGACACGGTCGAGATCGAGGGGATCCTCTCGGCCAAGACCGGCGGCTGCCCCGAGGACTGCCACTTCTGCTCGCAGTCGTCCCGCTTCGACTCGCCGGTCAAGGCGGTGCCGCTGCTGTCGGACGCCGAGATCCTGGCCGCGGCCGCGGAGACCGCCGAGCTGGGCGCCAGCGAGTTCTGCCTCGTGTACGCCGTGCGCGGCCCGGACGAGCGGCTCATGGCCCACCTGGAGTCGGTCGTGCCCCTCGTGGGCCGGGAGACGGGGCTCAACGTGGCCGTGAGCGCCGGCATCCTCACCGCGTCCCAGGCGGAGCGCCTCGCCGCGGCCGGGACCCACCGCTACAACCACAACCTGGAGACGTCCCGGTCCCACTTCCCCGCGATCGTGACCACCCATACCTGGGACGAGCGCTTCGCCACCTGCGCCCTCGTGCGTGAGCACGGCATGGAGCTGTGCTGCGGGGTGCTGCTGGGCATGGGCGAGTCGGTCGACCAGCGCATCGAGCTGCTGGGCCAGCTGCGGTCGGTGGGGCCGGCCGAGGTGCCGGTCAACTTCCTCGACCCCCGGCCGGGGACGCCGCTCGCCGGGCAGCCGCTCATGGCGGCGCTCGAGGCCATCCGCTGGATCGCCCTTTTCCGCCTGGCGCTGCCCGACGTGATCCTGCGCTACGCCGGCGGCCGGGAGGTCACGCTGGGCGACCTGCAGGAGCTGGGCATGACCGCGGGCATCAACGCCCTGATCACCGGCAACTACCTGACCACGCTGGGCCGGTCGCCGCAGGAGGACGTGGTGATGCTGCGGGGCCTCAAGATGCCGATCGGGACGCTGTCCAAGGTGATCTGACGTGGCCCCGCCGCACTGCCCCGGCTGCGGGCGCCCGGTGTCCGAGTGCGACGGCTCGTGCGCCAGGCCCACGGACCCGTGGCACTACTGCCCCGCGTGCGGCACCTGGCTGGCCACGCAGGTCACCCCCACGGGCTGGACCGCCACCTGCCGAACCTGCGGCGCCACCCACCGCGGCACCCACTGACCACCTCGACCACGCCTCCCGGCTGGCCGCCCGGTCGGTCAGGTCTGGCGGGCGATGTCCTCGGCGGCTTGGCGGACCTGCCAGTCGCGGTCACCCAGGGCCCGAGCGATGGCCGCGTCCACCTGCGGGCCGTCGAACGGCGCCAGCGCCAGGACCGCCCGCCGGCGCACCGCGGGCTTGTCGGTGGTCGCGGTGAGCACGGCGTCGAGGCCGGCGGGATCGCCGATGGCCCCGAGCGCGGCCACCGCCGCCTCGCGGCACAGGGCGTCGTCGTGGCCGGTCACCACGGCGGCCAGCGCCGGGACGATCCCGGGCTCTGCGGGCCGGCGCTCCCCACAGGCCCAGGCGGCGGACTCCACCACGCTCGGGTCGCCGTCCCCGAGCACCGGGGCCAGGGCCGGTGCCCCGTCTCCGGGCATGGTGGCGGCCAGCTCGGCCGCCCGCGCCCGCACCGGTCCGGCCGGGTCGGCCAGGCCCGCGACCAGGTCCTCCGGCGCCAGCCCGCCGGCGCGCGCGAGGGCGCCGAGGGCGGTGGCCCGGACCGCGGGCGCCGGGTCGTCCAGGTAGGACCGGGCGGCCGGCCCATCCCCTCGGTGGCCGGCCAACGCCGCAGCGCGACGGCGGGCCACGTCGTCGGCTAGCTTGCGCGACACCGGCCCGCCAGCGGGGGAGAGATGGGTTGTCGGTTGACGAGTCCACGTTGAGCGCCCGCCAGGAGCAGGCCGCAGCCACCCAGCGCCAGCTCCTCGCCGCGGCCGTCGCCGTGTTCGAGGAGAAGGGCTACCAGGCGACCACCGTCGGGGCGATCACCGATCGGGCGAACACGGCGCACGGCACGTTCTACCTCTACTTCCGCAACAAGGAGGACGCCTTCTGCCAGGTGATCGAGGGCGTCGTCCTCGGCGAGCTCGCCGTCGAGACGCTCGGGTCGCCGGCCGAGGACCCCCGCGAGGCCATCGAGGAGAGCCTCCGCAACTTCGTGGCGGTCTACCACCGGCACGAGGGCCTGTGGCGGGCACTCATGGAAGGCATGCTGGCGTCGCCCCGGGTGCAGCAACTGTGGCTGGACCTGCGCCGCGACCTGGTCCTCCAGCTGTCGGCCGCGTTCGAGGCCCAGCAGGCCACGGGCGCGCTGCGCCCGTTCGCCCCCACGCTGGTGGCCCACGCGCTGGCGGCCATGACCGAGTGGTCGGCGTTCACGTACTTCCTGCTCGACGAGCCCGGCGGCCCCGGCGGCCGGCGCGACCCCGAGGCCCTGGTCGCCACGCTGAGCGACCTCTGGTACCGCTCGGTGTACGGCCGCGTACCCGAGGACGAGGCCGACGCCGAGGCCGACGCCGACGATCAGAGCGCGCCCAGCGCCTGAGCGCCCGCCAGCGCCAGGCCCGCCACGAGCAGGGCGGTAGCCGTCCCGAGCATCACGACCAGGACGAACAACCCAGCCCCGGCCTTGAGCCGCGTCCGCAGCGGCACCCGGAGCGGCACGACGACCCCGACCCGCTGCGCCCGCCGCCCCACGACGACCTGCGTCGGCCCCTCCACGCCAGGGTCGATCACCCCCGCGACCAGCACGCCGTCGTCCGCTTCGTGCTCCTCGTGCTCTTCGTGCACGCCGTACTCGCGCTCGCCGTACTCATGCTCTCCGTCCGGCTGCGGGATCGCCACCACCGGCGGGAGCGGACCGCGCCCCGGTCCGCCCGGACCCGGGCCCTGCGTGCGCCGCTTGCCGTCGACCCCACGCGCGCCGGTGCGCACCCCAACCGGCGCCGCCCCGTCGGCAGGCAACTCGGTCGTGGTCGCAGTGGCCGACCCGGCCGCGTTCCCCACCACGACGGCAGCCGCCGGCGCAAGCGCCGGGGGCCGATCCGCCTCGATCACGGCCCGAGGCCGCGGCTGCAACCGCCGCGTCGCCGCCCCGGCGGTCCCGGCCGCGCTGCGCGCATCACGCCCGGCGGCAACTGCCGCCCGCCTCGCGGTGCGGCCGCCCGACGATCCGACGGCCACGACCCTCCGGCCGACGGCTCCACCCGCCTTCCGCGCCCCGAGCCACGCGCCCCCAGCCGCCGCCACGATGACCGCCCCAACCCAAGCGCCGCCGCGCTTGACTCCCGCCCACGCGACCGCGGCCGCCGCCACGATGACCGCCCCGACCCAGGCGCCCCCACGCTTGACTCCGGCCCAAGCCTGCGCCCCCCGGCGC
>DATBGF010000261.1:0-10099 GCA_036558145.1 Acidimicrobiales bacterium | reverse complement strand
GTTTGATCGAATCGATCGACAGGTCCGCCTCGACATCGAGGTCCGGGCCCAACATGTCCTCCGGATAACCCGTCCGCGCCGACACGATCGCCGTCAACCGCGCCAGCAGCTCCGGACCGGAGGGCAGGCCGGTCGCCAGAGCCGCCGGCGCGGCGACCGGAGCGGGCGCGATCGCCACCGGAGCCGCGACGGCGGGAATCGCCGGGGCGAGCGCCGGCGCCGCGGTCGCGGCCGGAGCCACGCCCAGGTAGTCGAGGACCAGCTGGTGGCCCGCGGCCATGATCTCGTGGGCGGTGCGGAAGTACTCCGTCAGCACCGCGTCCTTGGACAGGGTGACCTGGCCGTTCCCCTTCGGCACGGCGGTGACCGCGGGGACGGTGGTGGCGGGGCGCAGTCCGCCGGGGACGGTGTCGCCGCCCGCCTCCCGCACCAGATGGCCGTTCACCGTCCACCGGGCCGGGGCGGGCGGGTGCGTCCAGCGGCCGGGATCCACGCCCCGGCCCTCGAACAGCTCCGCCACGTCCACCGCCACGCCTGCCACCAGCAGGCGGGCCAGGGCGTGGAGCAGGGAGCGGACGCCGTCGTCGCCGGGCCGGTCGGTGGCCACGGCCAGGTGCGGCCGGTCGCCGAGGATGCGCCCGACGCAGCCGGTCAGGGTGCGGCCCGGTCCGGCTTCCACGAACACGCGCGCCCCCGCCTCGTAGAGGGCGCGCACCTCCTCGGTGAAGCGCACGCCGCCGGCCACCTGGGCCGCGAGCAGGCCGCGCACCTTGCGGGCGTCCGCCGGGTAGGCGTCGGCGGTCAGGTTCGAGTACACGGGCAGGACCGGCTCGGTGACGTCCATGCCGTCGAGGTGCTCGGCGAGGGCGTCGGCCGCGGCCGCCACCACCGGGCTGTGGAACGCGCACGCCACCGGCAGCCGTTTGGCGCCGATGCCGGCGTCGGCCAGCCGGCCCACCGCCTCGTCGACCGCCGGGGTGGTCCCGGCGATGACCATCTGCTCGGGGTGGTTGTCGTTGGCCACGACCACGTCCACGCCCACCAGCACCTCGTCCAGCCGCTCCCGGGGCGCGGCCACCGCCACCATGCCGCCGGGGTCGCCGTCGGGCACCGCGGCCACCATGGCCCGCCCCCGGGCCTCGCTCAGCTCCAGCAGCGCGGCCTCGTCGTAGGCGCCCGCGACGCACAGGGCGACCAGCTCGCCGTAGCTGTGGCCGGCCACCATGTCGGGCCGCACTCCGAAGCGCTCCAGCATCCGGGCCGTGGCCAGGCCGGCCAGCCCCAGCGCGGGTTGCGCCACCCGGGTGTCGGTCACCTCCCGGCGCTGCGCGTCGCGGCCGGCGTCGTCGAACGCGGCCGGGGGCAGCATCGCCGCCTCCCAGCGGTGCCCGAGCCGCAGCAGCGGCCGGATCTCGGCGAACGCCACGAACAGGTCGGCGGCCATGCCCGGGCGCTGGCTGCCCTGCCCGGGGAACAGGAACGCCACGGGCGGCGCCTCCCCCTCGGGGGCCAGCGCCTCGCCGGGCCGGTACACGCCCGGGCCCTCCCGGCCGGCGCGGGCCTGCTCCAGCTTGGCCCGCAGGTCGTCGATGTCGTCGGCCACGATCGCCAGCCGCACCGGTCCCCGGCCCGCGGACGACACCGCGGCCGCGATGTCCCGCAGCCGCCGCCCGCCACCCGCGGGGGCGGGCTCGGCCAGGCGGGCGGCCAGGTCGTCCAGGGCCCGGGCCACGGCATCCTCGTCGCCCCGGAAGGCGACCAGCTCCGCGGGCCACGCCTCGACCGACCGGTCCGGCAGGTCGCCGTCGGGGTGCGATTCGACCACGGCGTGGAAGTTGGTCCCGCCGAAGCCGAAGGCGCTGACCCCGGCGACCCGGCGCTCCGCGGTCCAGGGCCGGGCCTCGTCCAGGAACACGAACGGGCTCGTCTCCGGGTCCCAGGCCTGGTTGGGCCGGGTGACGTGGAGCGTGGGCGGGTGCACGCCGTGGTAGACGGCCTTGGCCGCTTTGACCAGGCCGGCCAGCCCCGCGGCGCATTTCGTGTGGCCGATGTTGGACTTGACCGACCCGACGACGCACTCGGCCGGGCCCATGCCGGCAGCCGAGAACACCTCGGTCAGCGTGGACAGCTCGGTGCGGTCGCCCACCACCGTGCCGGTCCCGTGGGCCTCGATGAGGCCGACGTGGCGCGGCTCGACCCGGGCCTGGGCGTAGGCCCGGCGGACCGCCCGCTCCTGGCCGTCCTGGCGGGGCGCGGTCAGCCCCAGGCTGCGGCCGTCGGACGAGGCGCCCACCGCCCGCACGATCCCGTAGATGCGGTCGCCGTCGCGCTCGGCGTCGGCCACGCGCTTGAGCACCACGCACGCCACGCCCTCGCCCAGGGCGATGCCGTCGGCGCCGGCGTCGAAGGTCCGGCACTGGCCGGTCGTGGACAGGGCGTGGACGCTCGTGAACAGCAGGAAGTCCTGCACGCCGTTGTGGAGGTCGGCGCCCCCGCACAGCACGAGGTCGCTGCCCCCCGACGCCAGCTCGATGCAGGCGGCGTCCAGGGCGGCCAGCGACGAGGCGCAGGCGGCGTCCACCGTCAGGTTCTTGCCGCCCAGGTCGAGGCGGTTGGCGATGCGCCCGGCGATGACGTTCGTGAGCATGCCCGGGAAGGAGTCCTCGGAGATCTTGGGCAGCCACTCCCCCAGCTCGGCCGGCATCTCGCCCAGGTAGGACGGGTACATCGCCCGGAAGCCGTGGGCGGTGGTCTGGTCGGTCCCGCCCTCGGCGCCGAAGATCACCGAGGCCCGCTGCCGGTCGAACGGGCGCTCGGCGTAGCCCGCGTCGGCCAGCGCGTCGGCCGCGACCTTGAGGCTGAGCAGCTGGGTGGGCTCGATGGCCGCCAGCGACGCGGGCGGGATGCCGTAGGCCAGGGCATCGAAGCCGACGTCGGGCAGGAAGCCGCCCCACTTCGACGCACTCCCGCTGCGCTGGGTGGCGCTGGCGTGGTCCCAGTCGGGGTCGAAGTAGCGCTCGACGTCCCAGCGGTCGGCGGGCACCTCGGTGATCGAGTTGATCCCGGCCACGACGTTGGTCCAGAACTCGTCCAGGTCGGTGGCCCCGGGCATGACACAGGCCATGCCGATGATGGCCACGTCGGCCGGCGCGGGGACCGGCTCGGCGGGCGTCGCCCCCAGGCCGGCCAAGCTCTCCGCCGCCCGCGCCAGGTGCTCGGTGGCGCCCTCGGTGACCGCCGCGTGCAGCGCCGCCACGGTGGTGCGCTCGCGGCGCAGCGTGGCGACGTCGCCGATCATGAACATCCCGTCGGCCCGCTGCTCGTCGCGGCCCACGCTCACCAGCTCGTCGCCGTCGCGCCGCAGGCCCTTGGACGCCACCCGCAGGCGCCCCAGGTTCAGCCCCTCCAGCTCGGCCCAGCGGGCCTGGGGGTCGGCGCCCTCGGACACCAGCCGGGCCCGGGTCTCGGCGAACAGGTCGACGAACGGCGACTCGGCGCAGCGGGTCACGTGGCCCGGTCCCGACTCCAGCAGCGCCGTGCGCTCGCAGGCCAGTGCCTGGGCCTGGAACTCCTCGCCGATGGCGCCCGACGCCACGGCTTCCTCCGTGAACAGGTAGGCGGTGCCCATGAGCACGCCGATGCGGGCGCCCGCGGCCGCCAGCGGCCCGGCCAGGGCCGCCACCATGGCCGCCGAGCGCTCGTCGTGGATGCCCCCGGCGAACAGGATGTCGAGCGCGGCGGCGTCACCCCCTGACGCCAGCCAGCGCTCGATCACCCCGAGCTGCGCCTCCCACAGCGCGTAGCTCGATCGCGGCCCGGTGTGCCCACCGCACTCGAAGCCCTCGAACACGAAGCGGCGGGCCCCGTCGGCCAGGAAGCGCTCCAGCAGGCCGGGGGCGGGCACGTGCAGGAACGTGCGGATCCCCACCTCCTCCAGCTGGGCGGCCTGGGCGGGGCGGCCACCGGCGATCAGCGCCAGCGGCGGGCGCACGTCCCGCACGACGGCAAGCTGCTCGTCCCGCAGGTCCTTGGGTACGAAGCCGAGCACACCCACGCCCCACGGCCGGTCCCCGAGACGGGCCGCCGTCTCCTCCAGCAGGGGCCGGACCTCGCTCTCGCCCCGCAGCAGCGCCAGGGCCAGGAAGGGCAGACCGCCGCCGCCGGCCACCGCCTCGGCGAAGGCGGCGCGGTCGGACACGCGGGTCATCGGGCCCTGGACCACCGGGTAGGCCGTGCCGGTCGTGGCCGCCACGCCCGCGCCCGGTGCCAGCGGGTCGACCCGGCGGGCCGCCTCGACGTGGCCGGCGATCTCGCGGCGCAGGCCGGCCACCATCGCTCCGACGCTGCCGTAGCGGTCGGCGAAGTCCGCGGCCAGCGCCGCGTCCTGCCCGGCGGGCAAGGCTTGCTCACGCAGCGAAGTTGTGCCCACGCGCTGCGCGAGATCGTTCGCAGTGATACGGTCGTCCGCATCGGCGACCCACAGGTCGGGCCGGGTGTAGACGCGGTGCCCGGCGACCACCCGCGTCTCGCTGCCGTCCATGGCAGCCAGGGCCAGGCGGATCGGGCGGGAGAGGGATGTCTCGCGCAGCAACGCGACCTGGGCGTCGAGGACGACGCCGGTGGCGCCGCCGGTCAGCGCAGCGGCCGCGGTGTGGCGGCCGATGCCACCCTGGACCCACACGGGCCCGTCGCCGAGCGCCCGGACCTGCTGGCCGAGCACGTAGGCGCCGGTGGTGCCGGCCCGCCCACCGCTCTCCGCGCCCCGGGCCACGAGGCCGTCGGCCCCGGCCGCCAGCGCGGCGCGGGCTTCGTCCGCACTGCGGACCTCGGCGACCAGGCGCCAGGCACCGCCCCAGAGGGCGAGCAGCCGGGGCTCGGCCACCACGACGGTGTGCACGCCGGCGGGCAGATCGTCGGGGCCCAGCGCGCAGCGGGCGTCGACGCGCACGCCGAAGGGCGCCCCGGTGCGCCGGGTGACCTGGGCCAGGGCGTCCCGGGCCCGGGCGCCGTCGGCGCCGAGATCCAGCACGCCGAAGCCTCCGGCCCGGGCGGCACCCACCACGACGCGGGGCTGCGGCTCCCCGAACGGCGTCTCCACCCAGATGAGATCCACATCGCGCGGCAGCGAACGACCGACCTGCACAGTGCCTTCCCCCTATCGATCCGCTGTGCTCGCCATGTGTCATTGTGGACCAGACCGCGATCTATTGCCACTTTGTTGACTTCAACGTCGATATCTGCGCTACTGCTGACTGTCATGTTCGGCCCTGAAGTTCACGCCGAGGATGTCCACCTGGACGAACGGCTGGTCGTGGCGCCGCGCGCCGGCGTCTTCTTCCCCGCGTACACCGAGGTCCGGCCGGACGAGACGGCGATGGTGGCGCCCGGCGACGAGATCGGCGTCGTCGTCCAGAACGGCGAGAAGCACCCGATCCACTGCCCCTTCACGGGCCAGCTCATGGGGCTCCTGGCCGGTTCGGGCCAGCGTGTGCGGGCCTACGAGCCGGTGGCCTGGCTCACCACCGCCGACGGCCTGGACGGCTGAGGGTCACGGCGCCAGGCCGGCCACGAGCTCGTCGAAGCTGTCCACCGGGACATCGGCCCGCTCGCCGCTGGCCCGATCGACCAGCTCGACCACGCCGGACGCCAGGCCCCGGCCCACCACCACCAGCGTGGGCATGCCCAGCAGCTCCGCGTCGGTGAGCTTCACCCCGGCGCTGGCGTCGGCGCGGTCGTCCACGAGGACGCTCAGCCCCGCGCCGTCGGCCACCGCCGCCAGGCGCTCGGCCGCAGCGCGGTGCTCGTCGCCCCGGCCCACCACCACGACGTGCAGCCGGGCGGGCGCCACGGCCGGAGGCCAGCACAGCCCCTTGCCGTCGTGGGTGGCCTCGGCGATGGCGGCCACGGCCCGGGAGATGCCGATGCCGTAGGACCCCATGGACACGGGCACGGTCCGGTTGTGGTCGTCGAGGACGCTGAGGCCCAGCGCCTCGGCGTAGCGCCGGCCCAGCTGGAAGATGTGGCCGATCTCCAGGCCCTTGGCCAGCTCCAGCCCGGCGCCGCACGCCGGGCACGGGTCGCCGGCCCGCACCTCGGCCGCGTCGACCACCCCGTCGCCCTGGAAGTCCCGGCCGGCCACCAGGTCGACGACGTGGTGTCCCGGGGTGTCGGCGCCGGTCACCCAGCGGGTCCCCGGCGCCACCCGCGGATCGAGCAGGTAGCGGACGCCGCTGGGCGAGCCCGTGCCCAGGGATCCCGGCCCGATGTAGCCCCGCACCAGCTCGGGGTGGCTGTCGAGGTCGCCCGGGCCCAGCTCCTCGGGCTCGTCCGGGGCCAGCCGGGCGGCCAGGCGCTTCATGTCCAGCTCCCGGTCGCCGGGCAGGCCCACGGCCAGCAGCTCGGCCCGGCCGTCGGGGTGGCGCACGCCGACGACCACGTTCTTGAGCGTGTCGGCCGCGGTCCAGGGCCGGTCCGCCCGGCGCAGGTCGTCCCGGGCGTTGAGGAGGTCGACGAGCGTGGCGATGGTCGGCGTGCCCGGCGTGTCCTCCACGTGGGCTGCCCGGACGGGATCGTCGCCCGCCGGCGCGGGCGGCGCCGGCACGTCCAGGGCCTCGGTGTTGGCCGCGAGCCCGCACCCGGGGCAACGGGCGAAGGTGTCCTCGCCCCCGGCCAGCGGGGCCAGGAACTCCTCCGAGCGGGACCCGCCCATGGCGCCGGCGTGGGCCGCCACGATCACGTACGGCAGGCCCAGCTGGTCGAAGATCCGCTGGTACGCCTCCCGGTGCAGGGCGTAGCTGCGGGCCAGGCCCTCGTCGTCCACGTCGAAGCTGTACGAGTCCTTCATGGCGAACTCCCGGCCCCGCAGCAGGCCGCCCCGGGGCCGGGCCTCGTCCCGGTACTTGGCCTGGATTTGGAACAGGATCAGGGGCAGGTCCCGGTACGACGAGCACAGGTCCCGCACCAGCAGGGTGAACAGCTCCTCGTGGGTGGGCGCCAGCAGGAAGTCGGCGCCGCGCCGGTCCTTGAGCCGGAACAGGCTGTCGCCGTAGTCGTGCCAGCGGCCCGTCGCCTCGTACGGCTGGCGGGGCACCAGCGCGGGCAGGTGCACCTCCTGGGCCCCGATGGCGGTCATCTCGTCGCGCACGATGCGCTCGACGTTGCGGGCCACCATCTGGCCCAGCGGCAGCCAGGCGAACCCGCCCGGCGCCACCCGGCGGATGTAGCCCGCCCGCACCAGGAGCCGGTGGCTGGCGGCCTCGGCGTCGGCGGGGTCGTCGCGCAGGGTCCGGACCAGGAGCGTCGACATGCGCAGGATCACGGCCTAGAAATCTGCCATGGGCGTGGACCGGGCACACGTGGATAGCTGGGTCGCGGGCTATGAGGCCGCCTGGCGCACGGCCGGCACCGCGTCCCTGGCCGAGCTGTTCACCCCGGACGCGACGTACTCGATGTCGCCCTGGCGCCTGCCGGTGGCGGGCCTCGACGCCCTGGCGTCGCTCTGGGACGACGAGCGCGACGGCCCGGACGAGCCGTTCACGCTGGAGCCCGAGATCGTGGCGGTCGACGGCGACACCGCCGTCGTGCGCCTGGCCGTGGACTACGGCCGGCCCACGGGCGGCCGCTGGCGGGACCTGTGGGTCCTGCGCTTCGCCGCCGACGGGCGCTGCCGGGCGTTCGAGGAGTGGCCCTTCGCCCCCGGCCAGCACGACGGCCACTGACTCTTCCGTCAGCGTTCACCGGGCCGCGGCGCCCGGAGTGCGGGGCGGGCGGGTGTGCCGCCTAGGTTGTGCGCGTGACCGAGGTCCGCACCTACCCCCAGGCCCGCTTCCGCCGTCCCCCGGGCGCCTGTGAGCTGCTGCTGGTCCGCCACGGCGAGTCCATCCCCGCCCGTGACGACCAGCCCTTCCCGCAGGTGGACGGCCAGGGCGACCCCGAGCTCGACCCCCGCGGCCACGAGCAGGCCGAGCGGGTGGCCGACCGCCTGGAGCACGAGGATGTCGCCGCCATCTACGTCACGACCCTGCAGCGCACGGTCCAGACCGCGGCCCCGCTGGCCGCCCGGCTCGGCATCACGCCGCGGGTGGAGCCCGACCTGCGCGAGGTCGGCCTGGGCGAGTGGGAGGGCACCTTCCGCCAGCACATAGCGGAGGGCCACCCCATCGCCCAGCAGATGTACCTCCAGGGGCGCTGGGACGTCATCCCCGGCGCCGAGCCGGCCGACGCCTTCGCCGCCCGGGTCCGGGCCGCCATCACCCGCATCGCGGCGGCCCACCGCGACGAGGCCGTCGTGGTCGTGTCCCACGGCGGGACCATCGGCCAGATCCTGGCCATGGCCACCGACTCGCGGCCCTTCGCCTTCGTGGGATCCGACAACGGCGCGATCTCCCACGTGGTGGTGACCGACGAGCGCTGGATCCTCCGGCGCTACAACGACACCGCCCACATGAGCCTCGCGTTCACGACAGCCCCCGAGCCGCCCACCTGAGAGACCCCGACATCCGGCCCCAGCGCCGGATGTCAGATTTCCGTCACGACCATGACGCAGCCCGGTAACACGGGTCGTATGACGGCGAAATGAACGGTTTCTAGCGTGGCGGTCATGGCCTACCTCGTGACCGCCATCATCAAGCCGCACCGCCTCGACGACGTGCGCGAGGCCGTGCAGGGTGCGGGGATCGTCGGGCTCACGATCACCGAGGTCCAGGGCTACGGGCGCCAGAGCGGCAAGACCGAGACCTTCCGGGGCGCGGAGTACACGATCGACTTCGTCCCGAAGGTGCGGGTCGAGGTGGTCACGCCCGACACCGACCTCGACAAGGTGATCGACGTCATCGCGGGCGCGGCCCGCACCGGCAAGATCGGCGACGGGAAGATCTGGGCCTACCCGCTCGACCGGGTGATGCGGGTCCGGACAGGCGAGAAGGGCGACGACGCGATCTGAGGTATCGCGCCGTCGCCCCCATCCCGGAGCCGGATCAGTTCTCCGGGAGCTCGCCCAGGGTGACCTCGACAGACTTCTGCTCGCCGTCCCGGGTGAAGGAGACGGTCACCTTGTCGCCAGGCTTGAGGGTGCGGATGGCGGCAGTCAGGTCGGCAGCGTCGGTCACGTTGTGGTCGCCCACCTTGGTGATCAGGTCGCCCGCTTGCAGGCCCGCCTGGGCCGCAGGCTGGCCGTTCTCGACGCCCTGGACGAGGGCGCCGTCGCCGTTCTCGGCCTCGGTCAGGCGCACGCCCAGGAAGGCGTGGGTGACACTGCCGTTGTCGATCAGCTGCTGGGCGATGTCGCGGGCCGAGTCGATCGGGATGGCGAAGCCGACGCCGATGTTCCCGCCCTGGCCGCTGGTGCCCTGGGCCAGCGAGGCGATGGCGGTGTTGATGCCCACGACCTCGCCGTCGGTGTTGACCAGAGCGCCGCCCGAGTTGCCGGGGTTGATGGCCGCGTCGGTCTGGATGGCGTCGATGACGACGGTCTGCTGGTTGGACGAGCTACCCCCGAAGGGGCTCTCCTGCTCGGCGCCGAGGGTGACCGAGCGGCCGAGGGCGCTGACGATGCCGGCCGAGACCGACCCGTCCAGCCCGAGCGGGCTGCCGATGGCCAGCACGGTGTCGCCGACGTGGAGGCTGTCGCTGCTGCCGAACTTGGCGGGCTTGAGCCCGGACACGTTCTTGGCCTTGATCACGGCCAGGTCGGTGGCGGGGTCGCGGCCCACGATCGAGGCGTCGGCGGTGCTGCCGTCGGAGAACGTCACCTTCAGGCTGCCGCCGTCGGCCACGGACTCCACCACGTGGTTGTTGGTGAGGATCTGGCCGTCGGAGCTGATGACGATGCCCGAGCCGCTCCCCGAGACCTGGCCGGCGTCGAAGGCGATGGACACGACGCTGGGCAGGACCGCGGCCGCGGCCTCCGACAGGGGCTCACTGGGAGCTCCTGCGGACGAGCCGGACGCCGGAGAGCTCAGGCTCGTGGAGACGGTGCGGGGGGTGCTGGCGTTGTTGTCGTCCAGGTTGAGCGCGAGGAGCGCCCCACCGGTGGCCGACACGAGCATGAGGCCCGCGGCGGTGAGGACCGCCACGGCGCGCCGGCCCCGCCCGGGGGGAG